>DAIBTC010000009.1 GCA_027415345.1 Nitrospirota bacterium | reverse complement strand
TCAATATCAGCGTCAACACTCCCTATCCGGGAACCGAAGCCTGGGTCAGGGAATCGAGGCCATTTACGACACGGGACTACCGCCTCTACGACATCCAGCATGCCGTCCTCCCGACCCTCCTTCCCCTTCCGGAATTCTACGAGGAACTGGTCAAGACCCAGCAGATCCTCAACATGAAGCACCTGGGCTGGCGGGCCCTCAAGGGAACGGCCTCCATCGTGGCCCGGCACCTCCTCCACGGCCAGACGAACTTCCTCAGGATGCTCTGGAAATTTAACAGCGTCTACAATCCGAAGCTTCAACTCTCCGACCACCAGCAACCGGTTCGATATGCCATGTCGCTTCCCTCTTCCGGGAGAGACTCCATCCTCTCCAATGTCCAGTTCATTCACGAACCCCGCGGAAGGAAGAGTCGGCAAATCGACGAGGCGACAGAAGAGTTCGTCAACGAAAGCCTGACAGGCACATAGTCTCCCCGATCCCTTCCGCGCAGGTCCTTCGGCCGGAGGATGGGTGAAGGGCCCGGATTTCAAAGGATCTCCCGGCTCAGGCGACCGTCTCTGCCCGGTCCGGTAGGGCCACCCCCGGGAGAGAGGAAGCGGAGGGATGAGTCGGGAGGAAGGGAATGGTCAATAGTGCAGACCTTTTGGTCAGACAAGGATCATTTCTTGAGGTCGGGGTCATGAAAAGGGCTTGGCCCGTCCAGGATCGCGGGGGCCCGCCCCCCATAGGGGGCCAACCGCCCGGAAAGTCTCCGGATTCGGGGAGAGGGAAGACATGGCTTCAGGCTCGCATGAATCCCTCCCTTTCTTCCGGATATGCTAAAATATCCTGATGCATTCCCACAGAGATCATTTGCCTGTCCAATTGCCCGAAGACGTGGTCCCCGCCCCTCCCGAGTCCCCGAGAAGGCTCCCGGTCTCCCTGCGCCCCTCCGGCCCCGGTCCAGCGTCAGGGAAAGCCCTGCCCCCCGGAAGGTCCGTCCTGATCGTCCTCTTCGGGAGGATCGGGGATGTGATCTTCACCCTTCCCTCGGTCCAGGCTCTCAAGAGGGCCCGCCCGGACATCTCCGTCGACTGGCTGGTCGAAGACCGGTGTGCCGATCTTCTTTTGGGCCATCCGGCCCTTCGCCGGGTCTTTCTCTTCCGGAGAGGGGACTATTCCCGGGCGGTCAAAGACCGGCGGTACGGACAGGCTCTCGGAATCCTGGGGGGGCTGGTGCGGAGTCTGAGGCAGGAGCGCTATGCCGCCGTCCTCGACTTCCAGGGACTCCTCAAATCCGGGGTGGCGACCTTTTTTGCCCGGGGGGATCTCAAGCTGGGATCACCCTCCACCTACGGACGGATGAGGGAAGGGGCCGCTCTCTTTTCCCGGCAGGTTCCGATGGCCCAGGAAGGGTTGCATCTGGTCGAACGCCATCTCCTCGTGGTCCGGGAGCTTCTGGGTGAGGCCGTTTCGCCGGAGCCCCTTCGTCTCGCCTTTACGGAGGAGGAGCACCACCATGTGCGCTCCCTTGTGGGATCTTCCCCCTATGTTCTGATCCACCCCTTCGCCAGCTGGGGAACCCGAAACTGGCCCTCCTCATCCTGGGCCCGGGTGGTCCGGGAGCTCTCGGGCCGGGGATTCCGGATCGCCCTGGCGGGGGCCGGCGGGGCCACCCAGGAGGAGATGAAGTCGGAGATCGAAAGATCGGTCTCCGGAGGTCTTGTCGACCTTCTGGGGAGACTCTCCCTTCGGGAGCTTTCTCTGGCCATGGGTCTCTCCGAGGCCGTACTGGCAGTGGATTCCGGTCCCATGCACCTGGCGGCCTCAACAGGGACCCGGGTGGTGGCCCTGTTCGGGCCGACCGATCCGGTCCGTCTGGGGCCCTATGGCCCCCGGGTGGGGGCGAGGGGAGAGGAGGAGATGGGACCTAACGGAAGGGTGGTGACGGCAGGGCTCCCCTGCCAGCCCTGCATGATGCGCCGCTGTCCCATAGGAACGCCCTGCCAGGACCGTCTGGAGCCCGGGGCGGTGATCGCGGCCTTCGAGGAGGTCCTGAGGGGACAGGTGAAGGCGGGCCAGGCCCGGGAGCTTATGGAGAGCCGGAGATGACAACACCCCCTTCCAAAAAGACCTTCTTGCGGCCACTGAAAAACCTCCTGATCGTCAAGCCCTCGTCCCTGGGAGACATCCTTCACGCCCTTCCCCTTGTCGAAGAACTGCATTCTGCCTTTCCCGGCATTTCCGTGGACTGGGTGGCCAATGGAGAATTCGTTCGCCTGCTTCGGCGCCATCCGGGCCTTCGGAATGTGTGGGAATTTCCCCGCAAGGAATTCGGGAGGCCGGCCTTCTTCCGGAAGATGGGGGTCCTGTCCCGGAATCTTTCCGCCAACCCTTATGAGGTCGTCCTGGATGCCCAGGGGCTCCTGCGTTCGGCCCTTCTTTCCCGGATGGCGGCAAGGGGGGCGGGTTCGCAGGTCTTGGGCTTTGCGAGCGCCCGGGAGGGGGCGACTCTCCTGTATGACCGGACGGTTAAGATTCCCGAATCTCCCGGTCATCCCTTCCATGCCGTCCCCCGGAACCTCCTCTTTCTCCAGGCCCTGGGGGCAGGGACGGGAGGGAACCCGGGTCCGCTCCGGCTCCATTACGCTCCCGAAGACCGGGAGACCGTCGATCGCCTGCTGGCAGAGTGCGGACTTCTGCCGGGAGAGCCCTTCATCGCCCTTCACCCCGGGGCAAGACGGGAGAGCAAGCGTTGGCCCTCGACCTACTTCTCGGACCTCCTAAGGGCCATGGCGAAAAAAGGTCTGCCCCGACCCCTCCTCCTGGGGGACAGAGGCGAGGCCTCCCTCCTCTCCCAAATCGAAGCCCGTTCGGGTGTTCCCGTTTCCGTCCTGGCGGGCCAAATTCCCCTCGATCTTCTGCCCCATTTCCTGTCCCGGGCCATCCTTTTTGTGGGGAACGACTCCGGACCTCTCCATATGGCGGCCCTTTCCGGTGTTCCCACCCTGTCCTTTTACGGATCCTCCGATCCCGGCCGCACCGGCCCCTGGGGGGACCCCCAGAGAAACATCGTCCTCCGCGAGCCTGTCGCCTGCTCACCCTGCGGGGACTTCCGCAAATCCTGCGTGCACATGACCTGCCAGGTCAGCCTCCCACCCCAGGTGGCCCTCGACGCGGTCCTTGTTCTGCTTGAACGGGTCCGGGAACGGGGGAGGGGATCCATCCCCCTCCCGACTCTCTCCGGGAGCGCTCCCCGATGACGGAGCCCCTCCCGAAAAACGGACGCCTTTATGTCCGGGGTCTCAACTGGATCGGAGATGCCGTCCTCTCCCTCGGGGCCCTTCAGGGACTCAAAAAGGTGCGCCCGGATCTCCATCTCACCGTGGGAGCCCCCCCGGCCACGGAGGGGGTCTATCGGCTTTCAGCCGCAGTCGATGCGGTCCTTCCCCCTCCCGGGATCCGCTCGGGTCTCAGATTCGACGCGGCCGTGATCCTCCCGCGCTCTTTCAGGAGTGCCTGGGAGTCGCTCTTCCTCTCGGACCGCCGGATCGGTTTTGCCTCGGAGGGCCGATCCCTCCTTTTGACCCAGGTTCTGGACTATCAGGGCTGGAAGAGCGGCCATCGCCACCAGTCGACCTATTACGAGACTCTTGTCCGGTCTGTCGATCCCGGGGCCGCCTTCGAACCCCCAATCTTCTTCCTGTCCCCCGAGGCCCTCTCCCGGGCCAGAGGGCGGCTTTTGTCGTTTGTGGCGGAGGGAGAACAGGCGGTGGCCGTGAACCCCGGCGCCTTCTACGGTCGGGCCAAGACCTGGCCCTCCCATCACTTTGTCCGCCTCCTTGGGGATCTTCTCGAGGCCCGTCCCTCCCTCCACGCGATCCTCTTTTCGGGGAAGGCGGACCGTCCTCTGGCCCGGGAGATCGAACGCCGCCTTCCCCATCCTAGACTCCATTCGGTGGCGGGGGAGCTGTCTCTTCCCGAGAGCGCAGCCTTGCTCTCACTGTGTGACGCCCTGGTGACCAACGATTCGGGAATGATGCATCTGGGATCCGCCACCGGCCGTCCCGGGGTCGCCCTCTTCGGGCCGACCGACCCGGTCGCAACCGGTCCACTTCCTCCCGTGTCGGGCCGGGGCATCTCGGTCCTTTCGGTCCCGACCGCCTGCGCGCCCTGTCTTCTCCGGGAATGTCCCATTGACCATCGCTGTATGGAAGGGCTCGCCCCCGAGCGGGTGCTTTCCGAGATCCTGACAGTCCTGAAAGGAGACCCGCTTTCGTGAAAAACAGGAAGAGGCATCCGGTGGTCCTGGCCGACCGGGATGGGACTCTCATCCGGGACGTTCCCTATCTCTCCCGTCTCGAGGAGATCGCTCTTCTCCCGGGGGTGGCGGAGGCCATTCGCCAGCTCAACCGGCGCCGGATCCCGGTGGCGTTGGTCACCAACCAGTCCGGGGTGGCACGGGGATATTTCCCGGAATCCTTCGTCCTGGAGAGCCATGCCCGTCTCATGGAGCTTCTGGCGGCGGAGGATGCCGCCATCCAGGGACTCTACTACTGCCCACACCTTTCGCCCAAGGACCCTCATCCCATCCCGGAGGCCGCCCTGGCCCGATACCGGAGAGACTGCTCGTGCCGGAAGCCGGAACCTGAGCTTCTTCTCCGGGCCCTTCATGATCTTGAAGGAGATCCGGAGAGGAGCGTCATCATTGGCGACGCCGACAGGGACCTTTTGGCGGGCCAGGCGGCGGGTGTTTCGCTTGGATACCGCATCGTGGGCGGAGAATCAGGGGCACAAACCGATTTTTCCCCGTTTCGGGTCCGCTCCTTCGCGGAAGGGGTGGAGCGCTTCCTTAGCTGGCTCGACCGCGGATGAGACCTCCGGGATCTCCCGGGAGGGGACGGAAATCCCCGATCCCGGCAGGGCTCCTCCTGTATTCGGAATCCGGATCATGATATTCTTCTTCCAAAGATCACCGGGGGTTCCCGGTTACGAAAAATAACATACGGAGTCATCTTACTTCTGGAGGTTCCCTTGGGTGTCGATCCCTTTCTCCTGTCGATTCTGGTCTGCCCGAAATGCCACGGCTCCCTGACGCTCAGAAACAACCCAGACGGTCTCTTCTGCCAGCCCTGCGGGCTTCTCTATCCGGTCCGGGACGACATTCCGGTGATGCTGGTCGAGGAGGCCATTCCCCTTGCCACCGCCGGAGAAGGCCGCCCCTGAAGACCGCCCCTTCCGCTCCTGTCCGGAAGATTCTCCTGATCGGTCTCCGGAGCCTGGGCGACGTCATCCTCACGACGGGGGGCATCTCCGCTCTCAGGGAGCTCTATCCCGGGGCCCGGATCGATTATCTGACCCGGGCCCCCTACGACTCCCTTCTGGAGGAGGAACCCGGCCTCCACCGGGCCTTTTGTCTTCCTCCCAGGAAGAAGTCCCTGTTTTCGAACCTCTGGGTATATGGCAGATTTCTTATGGAGATCCGACGCCAGGGCTACGATCTGGTAATCGACTTCTTTGCCCGGGGCCCCCGCTCCAGGATCATCACCTTATTTTCCGGAGCCACCTTTAGACTGGGTCTGGTCGACAAGAGCGCCTGGATCCACCGTCGCCTGGACCGTCATGTTTACACCATGACCGTCTGTCCGCCGGTCCAGCTCGCCCTGACCCGGGACCGGATCCCCTACCTGATCAGCCGACTGGGGAGGCTTGGGGGAGTCCACCTCCCGAGGCTGACCGTGAACGAAACAGACCTTGACAGGGCGCGGGATCTCCTGGCCGAAGAGGGAATTCTGGAAGGGCGTTACTGGATCTTCTTCTGCGGATCGGGGGCCCGGACCAAGAACTGGCCTCCTGACCGCTTTTCCGAGATTGCCGGCCGCCTCCTTGGGGAGGGCTTCCATGTGCTCTGTCTGGGAGGAATGGCAGACCGGGAGCAGCAGGAGGCCTTCTCCGCCTCCTTCGGAACGCTCCCCCCCGGGGTCCATCTCCGGACGCAGCTCCCCTGGGGAACGCTCAAGGGTCTCTGCCGGCTGGCCCGGGGAACACTCTCGAACGACTCGGGACCGGCCCATCTTGCCCAGGCCGTGGGTTCTCCCTGCCTGGTCCTCTTCGGCCCGGGAGACCATGTCTCCTATGCCCCCTTTTTCGGAAGCTTCCTCAAGGCCGATCTGGCCTGCCAGCCCTGCCAGACCTTTGCCGCCCGCTGTCCGGACAACCAGTGCATGAAGCTGATTTCATCCGAGGCGGTCTGGGAAGAGATCCGGAGACTTCCGGCCCCATCGGCTTTGGCCTCTTTCTCCGGTGAATGACATGGCCCTTTCCCTGGGAATCATCCGGACCCGCTATCTGGGAGACGTCATCCTCCTGGTCCCCCTCATCCGGGAGATCCAGTCCTTCGACCCCAAGGCCCGGATCTCGGTGGTGCTCAATGCCGGAACCACCTATCCCCTTGAGCGTCTCCCGGGAATTTCCCTTCTGACCATGGCCACAAACGGGAAAGTCCGCCGATTTTTCAGCACCCTGGCCCTGGCCCGGGAAATCCGGGGCCTAAGACTTGACCTTCTTCTTGATCTGACCGTCTCCGACCGGTCCCGCCTCATTTCCCGGTTCTCCGGGGCAAAAAGGACGGGGGCGGCAGGTTCCGCAGGCGATTTGCGAGAGGCCGACCCCTGGCAGACCTATCTTCCCGTGGACCTGGATTTCGGTCCGGAGCCGGTGGCTGTCCAGTATGGAAAACTTTTTTCGGCCCTGGGACTTCCCGTCACAGGGTCCGGCGACAAGGCCTATCCCCCGGATCCCCGGTGGAGCCAGGAGGCCATGGATTTTTGGGCCCGGAACTTCCCGAAAAAGGAGCCGGTCCTCTTCCTTCATCCGGGAGGACGCCACTGGTTCAAGCGCTGGCCTCCCGACCGCTTCGCCAGGCTTGCCGACCTGTGGGGCCTGCGGACGGGAGGAGGGGTGATCGTGGCCGGCTCCTTCCCCGAACGGACCCTCGTCGAATCGGTCCTCTCCGGAGTCGCCCGGGCGAAGGTCACTCCCCTGATCGGAGCTCCGATCGGACTTCTCGATGCCTTAATCCGCAGGGCGACGGTCTTTGTGGGCGCCGACAGCGGACCGCTCCATATCGCCGATGCGGCCCATCTCCCGCTGGTCGGACTCTTCGGCTCGACCCTTCCCGCGGTCTGGGGTCCCACGGCCTCCCCCCGGCGGGAGGTGGTCTACCATCGCCTCTCCTGTTCCCCCTGTGCCCATACCGGTTGCAGACTGGGAGAGGATAACTGCCTGGAGACCATTTTGGTCGAGGAGGTCTACGACCGGGTGGAAAGGGTCCTGGCATGACGGCCGAACTCAGGGTTCCGGTCCTCTACTATCACCGGGTGGCTCCGGATGCCGATCCCCGGACCGGGGTGACCCCCGGGCAGTTTTCGTTCCAGATGGCCCTTCTTGGACGTCTGGGTTTTGTCGGGACCTCTCTTGACCGGGCCCTGACCTGGAAGGAGGGTTCCGATCCTTTTAATCGCCGCCCTCTGGCGATCACCTTCGATGACGGCTACGAGGACAATTTTGCCTTTGCGGCCCCGATTCTCGAGGGGTTCGGCTTCGTGGCGACAATTTTTTTCGTGGCCGGCCGAATGGGACAAACCGTCGACTGGACTCCTGATCCGGTCTGGGCGGGCCATCGCCTGATGGAGCCCGCAAAGGCCCGGGAGCTCGTAAGGCTGGGATTTGAGGCGGGCTCGCATACGGTGACCCATCCGGACCTTGCGAAGATTCCGGATCCAGAAGGCTGGCGGGAGATCCGGGAGAGCCGGGAGCGCCTCTCCCAGGATCTCTCCTGCCCGGTCACGACCTTCTGCTATCCCTATGGCTCCTTCCGGGACTCTCATCCTTCGATGGTCCGGGAGGCGGGTTACAGGGCGGCCCGCACCGCCCGCCGCTACCGGCTCGGGGGGGGCTTTGATCCCTTCCGGATGGCCTGCCGGCCAGTGTCGGGACGGATGGGGCTTCCCCGTTTTGCCCTGACGCTTTTAAGCTACCGGCTGGGTCTCCGGGGAGGGGATGTTCCGTGACAGAGCCTCTCACAATCCTCCATCTCGACTGCACCATGGGGCAGGGCGGCCAGGAAAAGGACCACATCCACGAGGCGGTGGCCTTTTCGAAGATGGGCCACCGGTACGTCATCGCGGCCCGCCCGGGAACCTTTCTCCTGAGAGTGGCCGAAAACAAGAACATGGGCCTTTCCGTTCCCCTCCGTTCGAACTTCGACCTCCACTCCTTCCGGGTCATCCGACGCTTCATAAGGGAAAACAGGGTCCAGATCCTGGTGACGACCAGCTACATCGACAGCGTCCTTGGGTGGTTTGCCGCCCTTTCCCTGGGACGTAAGCGCCCGGTCGTCGTCCGTCAGCGCCATCTGCTCAATCCACCGAAGCGGCTCATTCCTTACCGTCATTTCTGCGATTTTCTGGTGGCGGTCAGCGATATCGCCCGGTTTGGCTATATCGAGCGGTCGATCCCCTTCTGGAAGGTGGTCTCCCTTCCCCGGGGAATTCCCGGGCCGGGGGAGGGCAAGGGCCCGCCTCCCGCCATACATCCTGAATTTCCCGAAGGAGCCCGGATCGTCCTCCAGGTCGGAACCTTCCAGCGGGACAAGGGACAACTCTCCCTTCTGGAAGCCATGCTCCCGATGCTCCTGATTCATCCCGCCCTCCACCTTGTCCTTCTGGGGGACGGACCTCTCCGGGGAAATCTCGAAAGGAGACTCTCGCTTGAGCGCTTTCGCGGGGTCCGCTCCCGGATCCACCTGCCGGGATGGTGCAATCCCGTTCCCTTTTACAAAAAGGCGGCTGTTACGGTCATCTCCTCCTTCCGGGAGGCCTTTTCTCTGGTGGCTCTCGAATCCCTTGTCCTGGGGGTTCCTGTGGTGGCCTTCCGGCAGGGGGGGCTTCCGGAAGCTCTATCCTGGGCGAACTGGGGAGAGATGGTCGATCCCTGGGACTTCCCGGAGCTCTCCCGAAGGGCAGTCTCCTGGGCCAATAGGCCCGAGCTTTCCTGTCCGGAGATCACAAGGATCCGGCGGGTGTATGATGAGCGGTACAGCATCGAGGCGGCGGCCGCCCGGACCGAACGCTTCTACCGGTGGGCCCTTGAGCGAAAGAAGGCGGGAAGGCTCGGGGTCAACCCTTACGAGATCGCCGGGGGACGGGGGGATCCGTTTTTCCCACCCCTTTCATGACCCGGCATTACCCGAAGACTTGAGGAGAAAATCGATGGAGATTCCCATGCACAAGGGAGGAGGGGAGGAGAGGGCGGAGGCTCCCGTGCCCTCCACGCCCTCCCGGAAGATACGACAGGTCCGGATGAACCCGAGGGTGGCCCGGGGGCTTCCCTGTCTCGATGGGACGCAGATCCCGGTCACGGTCTTTCTGGAGCTCTTCAAAAAGGGATACACGATCGACCGGATCGTCACGGAATGCTACCCGGAACTCTCCCGGGAGGATGTTCTCTTTGCGGTGGATTTCATCATTGACTGGGTGAGACGGGCTCCGGGCTATCTCTCTGATCTCGTCGACCGGTCCTAGGAGCCGGGAAGGATCCCGGACTCACCCTTCCTCAAGCTCTCCGGCAGACTCGCTGAAGGTGAGGCGGGAGGGATTCCAGACCGGAAGTTCGATCCCATTGGGCCGGGGCGAGCGTTCCTCGGACGGGAAGGTATAGGTGCATTCGAATCCGACATCGGCCAGGTCGGCCTTGTTGATGGGGAAGGCAACGCAGGGGGACGGACGTCCGATGTGGTAGATCCGGCAGAGGGCGTGGCTTCCATAGATCTTGAGAAAGGGACAGGAGAAGGAGATCTTGCAGCAGTTTCCGCACTGGTTGCAGGAACCCTCCCGTTGTTCGACCGACCTTTTCACGTACCCGGGACGAAAGAGGCAGAGCAAGGTCCGCCGGGCCTTTCCCCGAAATCCTCCGAAAAAACGCATAAAAAAATCCCTGATTCTCCGCATCATCGGATATCCCCTGGAATGATTTTCCGTGATCGATCAAAATCTTCCTCAACTTTCAATGTAGTTCATCGGATTCTTACGATCAACCCCCGGATTTCTGGTTTAAACTGTCAAATCTGATTCTCCGGCCGGAAAGAGAGCAGGGAGAGGACAGAGCCGGAGAGAGCCAGCCGCCCGGCCGGGGCAATGGCCTCCCCATCGGCCTGGAAGGGAATCTCCCCTCCCCGGGCCGTGGGGTGGAAGACGACCTCGCGGACCTTCAGGGAAAAAGGCCGTACCCACCCCGGAGCTCCGGGGAGAAGGCCTGCAAAGGCTGTCACGATTTTCCACCGGCTGCCGCACACCAGCGTAAGGTTTATGCGTGGCAAATCAGGCCGGTCGTCCGGGAGGGTCCGGAAAGGGCCAAGGTAGGGGGGAAGGCGGCTGGCCAGACACCAGCGCACAGCCGTCCGTGTCACCTGATGGCCGTTTTCAAGGGTCAGGGTCAGGGAAAAAGTGGGAAGGTCCGGAGAGAGGAGGGAGGCGAGTCCCGCCAGGTAATAGGAGAGGGATCCCATAAGGAACTTCCCGGTGATCCGCCGGACAGCGAGACCGTCCCATCCCGCCCCGGCCATCAGGAGAAAGGGACGGGACCCGGCAAGGCCGGGGCGCACTCTCAGGACTCCTGCCCGGGGGAGTCTTTCCCAGAGGAGGTCGGGGTGGGAGAGGAAGGGTGGGATGGCGAGGTAGCGGGAGAGAACATTTCCGGTTCCCCCCGGAAGGACGAGGATCGGAAGCCCGGACGGGGGAGAGAGGCCAAGAATCCGGTGAACCGTGCCATCTCCGCCGTAGACCACCAGAAGATCCCGGTCGGAGTAGCGGTCAAAGAAGTTCTCCGGAAGGGACTCGGGAAGAGAGCGAAGGACGTGGCCCTCCGGAAATTTGGCCATGAAGGAGTCGAGAAGGGGGCCAAGAGCCGCTCTCCTTCGGCGGGATCCGGCCCCGGGATTGGCGATCAGCATTGGTCGCCGGAAGATCATGAAGCCGGGGCCGTCTCCTTTTGGTAGGAGGCGGGGACCGAAAAGGTTCCGGGAGGAACGGAACGGACGGAGAGAGCCGTGACCTTTTCCCGCTCCACTTGGCGCTCGGGGATTTTCGAGGAGTCGTAAAGATGGAGGGCGGAAAGAATCTTTACGAGGAATCCCTTGGAATAGTCGGTTGTCCGGACGGTCTCGAGGGCAAGAGGCATGAAGGGAGGAGGAACCGCGGTCTTGCCGGAGGCGCCTTTTTTCGCGAGGGCGGCAAGGCCCGTCTGGAAGTTCCGGTAAAGATCGCTTCCGGGGAAGGTCGTGGCCAGACACTGGACGATCTTCTGGTCCCCGTTGATCATGCCCACCACGCGCCCCTTGAAGCGGTGAAGGGTCGTCCTGTCGGTGCAGGAGACTCCGGCGACGGTCCGGATGAGGGTTCCGGAAATGACCTTGTCCTTGGGATTGCTTCCCGCATACTGCCCCAGGAGCTGGGAGAAATCGACAAATCCCATGATCTTGTCGAGGGAGTCGGCATGATAGGTCCTCTTCCCGTTGTCGAGGGAGGCCACGGTCCGGGTGGAAAGGTTCCAGAGATAACTCCGGTCGCTCCCCCCCGCGGGGGCGTCGATGCGCATGGCCTCATTGGTGATGGTATAGGTCACCGTCCGCACGACGGGGGATTTCCCCGCGTTGTGATCGGAGACACGGACGGTAAAAACCAGGGCCGGTTCGGGAGCGGATATTTGGGCGGCCTCTCCCCCCCTGGAGGCAAAGATTCCCAGAAATCCCCCGAGAGCCGCCAGGGACAGGAATGGTACGGAGAGGGACCGGAGAAGAGGTTTCACAAAGAGTCCTTTCAGGAAGGTTTGAATTCTTTAACTGAAAAATGTGTGATTTTCTATTATAGGAGGATTTCTTCATGGAGTGAATCCCTAGCCCGCTCCGGGACAGGAATTCCGCCTTGCCCGGGGGAAACGGAAGTCCTCAGAAGGCTTGTGAAAGTGCGGGAAATTGCCGACGTCCTTTGATTTCAGTCTGTCTCCGGATGCATCAGACTTTGGAGAGAGTCCTCAAAAATACAGCGACCGGCTCCCACTAAAAAGGAATCTCCCGGATAATTTTCAATCTGACTTAAGAGTGATTCCCTTACGAACTTGTTTTCCGGGAGCCACCGGGGCCCCTTATCGGAGACTCCGGAATCCGGGGATGGAGGTGTCAGGGGGTCGCCGCGGAGAGCCGAATGCCATCTGTCGTGGGTTTGAAATTCCCGAAAAGAAAAACCGGAACATGGTATCATCTGGCAAGACGGAAACCTAGACCGGACGGGCCTCTCCTATGGGCCATGTATGAAGGGGCCTGTGGAGGGATCGATTCGCCTCAAGAATCGACTCAAAGAGAACGAGGGCTGAAAATCCGGCCTCCGGGCTTTCGTGGAGAGGGCGAATGTCTCTTCGGACAGGAAAAAATCGGCGAAAGAGGGTCAGGTGGGGCCAGAAGGGACGGCCTTCGCCAGATCCCTTCAGGATCTCCCGGATTTCTGCCCATGGTGAAGCCTCCTGAGAGTCGGTCGCGAAGGAGAGGATCCCGAGACCCGGCAGGGACCGGGAGTCAAAAAACATGTGTGGAGAGGGAGGGGGAAGCCAGTGTCCGCCGATGGTCCGGCCGAGTCTTTCTCCTGTTTCTTCGAGGCTTTTCAGCTCTTTTCCCCCACCCTCTCCGACAAAGAGAAGAGTCATGTGGATCCTCTCCGGAGGCTCCGGACGGCACCCCGGCGCCTCACGCCGCAGGCTGTCCTGCCAGGAGGCGATCTTCTCCCGGAAGGAGGGGGAGGGGAGAAGCGCCAGGAAAATCCTCACGGAAGCTTCCCAAAGAGTCCTTCCCTGTGAGCTTCCCACAGGGAGTCGGACAGGATCCTGGCCATCAGCTCCGCTTCCTCCAGGGAGACGGAAAGGGGGGGGATCAGGTAAAGGGTGGCTCCAAGGGGCCGGATCAGGAGACCTTTTCTCCGGGCCTTTTCCCTGATCGCCGAGAGAATGGCCGGGTCGTCCAGAGGCGATCCGTCCGCCTTATGAAGGTCCAGGGCCGCGATGAGCCCGATAAAACGCAGATTCCCGGCAAAGGGAGAGGATTCAAGCGGCTGCCAGGCCTTCCGGATCCTCTCCCTCTTTTCGGGGATGGCCGCAAGGAGTTTCTCCGATTCGAGGCAGTCCAGGGTGGCCAGGGCCACCCGGCAGGCGAGGGGGTTGGCGGTATAGCTGTGGCCGTGGTAAAAAGTCCCTGGGTCCTCCCGGACGGTCTCGTAGACACTCTCCCGGACCAAGGTGGCCGCGAGCGGAAGGTAGCCTCCCGTCAGGGTCTTGCCGACCGCCATGAAATCGGGCGAGACGCCCTCCTGCTCGCAGGCGAAGAGGGTTCCCGTCCGGCCGAACCCGGTGGCCACCTCGTCCGCGATCAGGGGGATGTCGAGGTCCCGGCAGGCCCGGGCCAGTCTTCCCAGATATCCCGAAGGCCAGACGATCATCCCGCCGGCCGCCTGAAGAAGGGGTTCGACCAGGGCCGCCACAAGATCCTCCTGGTGGGTTTCGAGAATGCGGACGGCCATGTCGGCACATTCGAGATCGCACGAGGTCCGGATGAGGCCTGCCGGACAGCGGGAACAGTCGGGAGCGGGGGCGGTGACGGAGGACCGGACCAGGGGCCCGAAAAGATGATGAAACCTTTCGATTCCTCCGGCTCCGACCGTTCCCAGCGTATCCCCGTGATAGCCCCGCTCGAGGGAAAAGAAGGTCGCGGGAATCTTTTTCCCCTGCCGTAATCTCCGGCTCCGCTGGAAGAGAAAGGCGAGTTTCATGGCGATTTCCACTGCGGTCGACCCGTTGTCGGAGTAAAAGACTCGGGTCAGACCCGCGGGGGCGAGCCCCAGGAGACGTTCGGCCAGGGTGATGGCCGCCTCGTGGGTGGCTCCCAGGAAGGTGGAGTGGGCAATGTGTTCCGTCTGGGAGATCAGCGCCCGGTCGAGGGCCGGATGGCGGTGGCCCAGGAGGTTGACCCAGAGGGAGGCGGTCCCATCGAGCATCCGGTGGCCGTTGATATCTGTGAGCCAGACTCCCTTCCCCGATGCGATGACGGGGGGATCCTCCCGCTCCCAGAGGGCCAGGGTGGCGAAGGGGTGCCAAAGGACGGTCCGGTCCCGCCGGACCAGATCCTCATGATGTGTTCCGGGAGAATCGGGGAAGATGGCCATTCAAACCTTTCTGATCGGTCTCCGCCTCCTCCCGCCGGGGGAGGGGAGAATTCCATGAGACGGCCGGTGCTCGTCCTGTCTGGGGGGGCGGCCCGGGGGGCGGCCCATCTGGGGTTCCTCTCGGCGATGGAGAAAAGGGGAATCCGTCCGAAGGCGATCGTCGGATCAAGTGCCGGAGCCCTGATGGGAGCACTCTATTCTTCGTGGGATTGTACCACAAGGGCGCCCTGGGAGCGGGTCAGGAAGACAGGGTATGGCCATATGCTCCGCTTTGCCTTTTCGAGACGCGGGATCTTTTCGAGCGATCACCTGACACGGCTGATCGGGGAGGCGCTCGAAAAGAAATCCTTCGAAGAGCTTTCCGTTCCCTTGCTGGCGGCGGCGACGAACTGGACCAACCGCTCCCTCGAACTTCTGGGAACAGGGGATCTGGCAAGCGCAGTCGCGGCAAGTTGCGCCCTTCCGCCCCTTTTCACTCCGGTTACAAGAGAAGGCTCCGACTATCTCGACGGGGGTGTTCTCTCCATTCTCCCGGCAATGGCCGCCCGGAAGGTTTTTCCGGAAGATCTCCTGATTGCGGTCGACGTCAATGCCCGATCAGCCAAATCCTTCCCTTTCCCCGGGAACGGGGGGAAGAAAGCGAGGCCTGTTCCGGAGAACTGGATTTCCATGGCGATTGGCCCTCTCTGGCTTTCGATCGCCCGGGCCTCTCTTCTGGAGAGGACATTTGCCGATTTCACCCTGCCGCTCCCCGGGGGAGACTTTCCCCTTTTTTCTTTGTCCTCCATAGATAAAATCTATGCATTGGGATATGATGAAGGATCGGCATTTTTCGACCGAAAAGACATCCGGGAGGCGCTTTCCGGGGAACGGGAGGAGAGCACCTCAGGGGTTGTTGGCGGACGGGTGGATCAATCGGAATAAAGGAGCATCGTTGGTAAGGGACATTTTGAGGAAGCTCTCGGACGAGCGGCTTTTTTTTGCCGTTTTTTTCGTTTTTGTTTTTGATCTTCCCTTTTCGGAGGCGATCAAGGAGACCTTCCTTGTCCTCTCCTTTCTTCTGATCCTTCTCCGCCTTTCGGAGGATGCCTTTTCCATGGCCGGGAGAATTGTCCTCCTCGGTCTTCCCGTCTTCTTTTTTGCCGCGGGGTCACTTCTCTCGGCGCTCCACTCCATCAACCGCTTTCAGGCCCTGCGAGGTTTCTGGGGGGATTTTGAGGCTCTGATGGCCTGGGTGGTCTTTTCCGGGGCCTTTCTTCTCTTTTTCGATCGGGCGAGGACCCTCCGGATCACTCTTTTCGCCCTGGCCGGAGGGATCCTGGCGGGCGGTCTCGTGGGCCTTTACAAAATGGTGGCCCTGGGCGATCCGAATATGGAGCTCATGAACCTGGGGGACAAGAATTCGAGCGCCCAGTTTCTCTCCATGGCCTTCCTTCTCTTCCTGGGGGCGGGAACCCTGGGCCGGGAGGCGGGTCTCTCCTGGAAGGTTGTCGGCCCGCTCCTGCTCCTTACAGGGGGATTGCTTGTCCTCTGCCACAGCCGCTCCTTTCTGGTCTCGGTTCCTGTCGCCTCGATGGCTCTTCTGATCCTTTGCAAGAAGTGGCGCGCCCTGGCGGGGGTGGGGGTGGCCATGCTCCTGGCGGGAGGAGCCTTTGCCCTTTCTCCTCACCTTCGCTGGGAGATGACAACCGTCATCCATCCCTCCCAGGACGGTTCTTTCCTCAGCCGTTACGCCACCTGGCAGGGGGCGTTAAGAATCTATCATGACCACCCGTTTCTGGGAGTGGGTCCCGATACCTTCCAGATGGCCAACATCCACCGGCTCTATCAGCTTCCCGACTATGCCTCCCATGGCCACAATCTCTTTTTCAACCTCCTGGGAGAATACGGACTTCTGGGTGTCCTTCTTTTTTCTCTGATCCTTTTGTCCTGGGTGGCCCGGGTTCTCCGGGAGAAGGAGAACTCCGCGACCGTCCGGTTCCTGAAGGGAATGACGGTGGCCTTCGTCTTGAACCTTCTCCTGGCCGGATTGGCCCACCCCATGTGGGGGGGGTCTCCCTCCCTCATCTTCATGCTGGTCATGGCCCTGGTCCTTGTCATGGAGAACGAGGTCAGCTTGCGCCACCGCTTGGCCGGACGACCTAAACACTCTGTCCCTGTCTTCGGACAGCGTCATCTTCACTGAATTTCGGAAGGAGTTTTGTTTCGATGAACCGATCAACCATGACCCAGATGCTTTTTCTGGTGGTGACCGCCACGGCCGGCATCTATGTCTTTTCCGGTATCCGTGACGACCCCTGGCCGGTAGGTCTCGGCATCGGCATGGCGATCGGGGGATCCGCCATCCTGGTCCAGTACCTCTTTCGAAAGGTCCAGCTCCGGATTGTCCTGGGAGGAATCATCGGACTTTACGGGGGGCTCATCGCTGCGGGTCTTCTGACCTATTCGACGGGCTCCCTCTTTCACATGACCCTCGAACAGACGGCCCCTCTCGATGTCTTCATCGGCCTCATCATGGGTTATTTCGGGCTGATCGTCGGAATACGTGCCGGCCGGGAGTTCCATTATGCCGGATCCTTCCTCTCCTTCTGGCTTGAAGGTTATCGGGCGGTTCCTCCGAAACTTCTCGACACGAGCGTGATCATCGACGGGAGGATCGCCGACATTTCCGCCACGGGATTTGCCGAGGGTGTCTTCATCATCCCGCAGTTCGTCATCCATGAACTCCAGTACATCGCCGATTCTCCCGACAGCCTGAAGCGGGGACGGGGACGCCGGGGTCTCGATGTGCTCCAGCGGATGCGGACGATGCCAGGCCTCAAGATCCAGATCATCGATGACGACTTCCCCCACATCCGTGAGGTGGACGCCAAGCTCGTGGCCCTGGGACGGCGCATGAAGGCCGTCATCATCACCAACGATCTGAATCTCAACAAGGTGGCAGAGCTCCAGGGAGTCCGGGTCCTGAACATCAACGATCTGGCCAATGCAGTGAAGCCGGTGGTCCTTCCGGGAGAGGTCATGCGGGTCTACCTGATCAAGGAGGGAAAGGAGGCCGGCCAGGCTGTCGCCTATCTCGAGGATGGCACGATGATCGTCGTCGACAACAGCCGACGGTATATCGGAAAGAATATCGAAGTGATCGTGACCAGCGTCCTCCAAACCTCGGCCGGGCGGATGATTTTCGGCAAGATGAAGGAGCCCGAGACCCAGGAGACTTCCCTCCGGGGAGAGAGGGCGGAATGAGTGTCGGGATCGTTCTTGCGGCCGGAGGCCGCGGCCTCCGGATGGGAGGAGCCCTTCCCAAGCAGTTCATCGCCATTGACGGGACACCCATCTACCTCCATGCCCTCCGCCCCTTTCTCGAGCATCCGGAGGTCTTGGCCATACGGGTCGGGATGCCGGAGGATTATACCGATGAGGTCGGGAGTGCGCTCATGGAACTCTATCCCGGTGAGGTATTTTCCGGGAGGCTCTCCGTCTTTCCGGGGGGGAGGCGCCGCCAGGACACGGTGGAGAAGGGGGTTCGGCTGATGGAGCAGATCTCCGGGATTACCGGAGTTCTGGTCCACGATGCCGCCCGTCCCTTTCTCTCACATGAGATTCTGGATCGCACCATCCGGATGCTGGAGCGGGGGCAGGCCGTCGGTGTGGGCGTTCCTGTTTCCGACACTCTCTGGAGGGTTTCAGGGGAGGAGAAGGAGATCGAAGTCCGGGAGATTGTTCCACGGGAAGCCATCGTGGCGGCCCAGACTCCCCAGGGCGCTCCCCTTCCGCTTTTTCTTTCCGCACTTGACCGGGCGAAGGTTGAAGACCGAGAATTTACCGACGAGGCGAGTCTCTTCCTCTGGGCCGGGCTCCCCTTTGTCCTGGTGGAGGGGTCGAACAGGAACCGGAAGATCACGCGCCCTGAGGATCTTTTACTATGAGAAAATACCCAGAGATGGAGAGCGATACACGATGACGATAAGAGTCGGGCAGGGTGTGGATGTTCATCCCTTCAGGGAAGGACGGGATCTGGTGCTGGGGGGGGTCCGGATTCCCCATGACCGGGGGCTCGATGGCCACTCCGACGCGGACGCGGTGATCCACGCCCTTTGCGACGCTCTTCTGGGAACCCTGGCTCTGGGCGACATCGGCCGCCATTTCCCACCTTCAGACCCGCGATACCTGGGAAAGGACAGCCGATTCTTCCTCCGGGAGGTGACCGCGCTCGTGCGCTCGAAGGGTTATTGTCCCTATCAGGTGGATGTGACCATCCTGGCGGAGCGACCCAGGATTTCTCCCCATGTTCCGGCCATGGTGGCCGAGTTGTCCGAATGCATGGGACTTGCGGCCTCCGACATTTCGATCAAGGCCACCACGACGGAGCGGATGGGGTTCACAGGGCGGGAGGAGGGGATCGCCGTCTGGGCGATCGCCACCGTCCGGGAGATGAAGGGATCATGAGCCTGGTTGCGGTGCGAAGGGAAAAGGTCAAGGAGGCAAAGAGCCGGGAAAACTCCCTCCGGCGGACCCTCGCCCGGGATTTCAAGGTGATCTTCGAACGCGATCCGGCCGCAGGCTCCGCCATTTCGGTCCTCCTGACCTATCCGGGATTCCACGCTGTCGTTCTTCATCGCATTGCCCACCGTCTCTATCGATGGCACCTGACGCTCCTGGCCCGGGTCATCGCCCTTTGTTCGCGCTTTCTGACGGGTGTCGAAATCCATCCCGCGGCCCGGATAGGACCGGGGTTCTTCATCGATCACGGGATGGGGGTGGTGATCGGCGAGACGACCGTCATCGGAAGCGATGTGACCCTCTTCCAGGGAGTGAGTCTCGGGGGGACAGGAAAGGAACGGGGCCAGAAGCGCCATCCGACCCTCGGGGATCATGTCCTGGTAGGGGCCGGGGCAAAGATTCTGGGGAATGTGACGATCGGGGAGGGGGTCCGGGTCGGCTCCAACGCCGTCGTCCTCCGTTCGATTCCTCCCCATTCCACGGTCGTCGGAATCCCTGGCCGCGTGGTCCGGACAAAGGAACCCGGATATCCTGAATGGACACTGAACCACCAGGATATGCCCGACCCGACCCAGGAACGGATCGAGCAGCTTGAACGGACCGTGGAGGCCCTTTCCAGGGAGCTGGACCGACTGAAGGGCACCCGTGCGGGAGATCCTCCATCCTGATGACCAGTTTTCAGTCCCTCGATCTTTCCCTCTACCACCTCGTTCTCTACGCTCCCCATCCGGATTGGCTGACGCGGGCCATGATCTTCGTGACCCGTCCCGAGAACTTCTTTCTGGCCATCGGAGTTTCCGCCTTTTTCCTGATCCTTTGGGGCGGGGGGCGGGGGCGTTTCCTCGTTCTTTCGGCAGGAATCGGGGTGGCCATCACCGATCCCCTCGCAAGCCAGGTGATCAAGGGGATCTTCCAGCGGCCCCGTCCCTGCCACGGGGAACTCCCGGTCCATCTCCCCCTGGGGTGTTCCGACTCCTGGTCCTTCCCGTCAAGCCACGCCACAAACATCTTCTGCGAAGCGACGATCGTCTCCCTCGTCTTTCCCAGAGCCACACCCTGGGCCTATCTTTTCGCCTCCCTGGTGGGTTACTCCCGGATCTACCTGGGTGTCCACTATCCCTTTGACGTCTTGGGAGGGGCCGGAGTCGGGGTGCTTGTCGGGTGGGGGGTGGTCCGGCTCCTTCGGAAGATTCCGGGACTGGGGCGGTTTTTGGGAAAGGATCAGGCCCGGTGAGGACGACTCGAAGACCATGGCCCAAAAGGAGTCGGACATTTCTCCTTTTGCTCCTTGGGATTCTTGTTTTGCCGACGCTTTTCCGACTTTTCGTGATCGGACGTTTCGATCTGGGAAATGACGAAGCCCATTACTACATGTATGCGGTCCATCCGGGCCTCAGCTACTTTGACCATCCCTTCATGGTGGCCCTCCTTATCCACACGGGAATGGCCCTCTCCGGAACGACCGCCTTCGGAGTGCGCCTCTTTGCGCCCGTTCTCTTTTTCCTCTCTTCCCTCATTCTGGCGATGATCGCCCTGGTCCTCCTTCCCCGGCCAAGGGTCGTCCTGTGGAGCCTGATCCTTGTGAATGCCATCCCCCTTTTCGGATATCTCGGGTCAATGCTGATTCTTCCTGACTCCGCCCTCTCGGTCTTCTGGCTCCTCTACATCCTCGTTGCCCTGGTCCTTTTCACCCGCTACGAGGAAATCCCTCGGGGAAGCAGAGCCCAGGGCTGGATCATTCTTGGGACCCTCTTCGGGCTTTCCCTGCTGTCCAAGTACAACGGGATCCTCCTGGCTCCGGCCACCGCCCTCTTCCTTCTCACAACGCCCAGGCTTCGCGGCCTTCTCAAAAGCCCCGCTCCCTATCTGGCCCTTCTTCTGGGAGTGATCGTGGCCACCCCGCTCCTTCTCTGGAACATCGAAAACGGGGGCGCCTCCTTTCTCTTTCAGGCGGCCCACGGTCTGGGGGGGGGAGGATTTCACTTTGACTGGGTGCCGTTCTACCAGATGGTCTTTGGTCAGGTCGGCTATGTCTCTCCGATTCTCTTTTTCGTGATCGCAGGCGTTCTCTGGACCCTTGCACGGAAAGGGGGCGCCATATCCTGGCTTCCCGTCTCCCGGGAAAAGGTCTCCTTTCTCTTGTGGTTTGCGCTCTTTCCCCTTCTCTTCTTCAACCTGATCGGCCTTCTTCATCCGATTCTTCCCCACTGGCCGGCCATGGGCTATCTCACGGCGATCCCCCTGGTGGCGCTCTTCATGGAAAGTCGGGAGGGATCCGGCACCAGGACCTGGATTGTCCGAGGAACGTGGCTCGGCATTGTCATGTCCCTTCTTGTCACCCTCCAGCTTTTCTTCCGGCCAGTTCTTCTCCCCGCACGCGTTCCTCTCTGGGTCGACATCACCAACGACCTCTTCGGATTCAGACGGCTGGCCGTTGCCATCCGGGCGGAGATGGGCCGTCATCCGGACCTGGTGACGACCCCTTTCTTCTTTGCCGCCGAACATTTCAACACCGCCGACGAACTGGCCTTTTATCTGGGGCGTCCTTACCATACAATATGTCTGTCCCAAGGTGTGACCCAGTTCGACTTCTGGACCGATCCCCACCGCATGATCGGAAAGAACGGCCTTTTTGTCTCGACCGACAAGTACAGGGTGGATCCCGCGACCTATTATCCTCGCGGAACCTTTGACCGGGTCATCCCTCTCTCTCCTCTGGTGATCCTTCGCCGCGGAAAGCCGGCCCGGATCTTTTATCTTTACTGGCTGATAGGACTTCGTCAGGTCCCATTCAGGCCCCAACATTGAGGACGTTCTTGGAAGAGACGCCGTCTGAATACACCAATTTGCCCGAGGGCTGGCGCGACTTTTCCCGGGAGGCGGGACTCGATCCATTTCCGGTGGCCCTCGACTGCCGGTACTACATCGGCGATCGTCCCTGCCGCTTCGCCCGCCCCTGCGAGGGTTGTCCCGAATACTCCCCCCAGGGATTCCGGATCCTGATCCTCAAGACCGGGGCTCTGGGAGATGTTCTCCGGACGACAATCCTCCTGGGAGGAATCCGTCGCCGCTATCCCCGGTGCCATATTACCTGGATCACAGCGGCGGCCGCTGTTCCCCTGGTTCCTCCCAGCCTTGTGGACCGGATTTGGACCCTCACTCCCCAGACCCTTTTCCGGCTGCACGCCGAGACCTTTGACCTCGTCCTCTCCCTCGACAAGGAGCCGGAGGTGACGGCCCTGGCCATGGTTGCCCGCTCGGAGGACAAGAGGGGAATGGGTCTCGATTCCCGGGGGGCCGTCTTTCCGTTCAACAGGGAAATGGCGACCTATTTCCGTCTGGGGCTGGACAATCCCCTCAAGTTTTTCGGCAACACACGCACCTATCCGGACCTTCTGGCCGAGGCCGTGGGGCTCCCCTACGATCCGGCCCTGGACGATTACCACCTTGATGTTCCGGAGGGGGACATCGAGGCGGCACGCCGTCTGCTTGCCGGCCTTGGCCTGTCGGCAAAGGATCCCATCGTCGGCCTCAACACCGGTGCCGGGGGGGTCTTCGTCAACAAGGACTGGACCGTCCTTGGTTATCTTGAGCTGATCCGGGAACTCGAGCGCTGCAGAATCCCCGTCCTTCTCCTGGGGGGAGACCGGGAGTCCAGCCGGAATTCCGAAATAGCCCGCCGCGTCTCCAGCCCCTATGTCCGGGAGATCGGCTCATCCCTCTCCCTGGGGGTCTTTTCGGCGGTGATCGGGCAGTGCCGGGTGGTCGTCACGGGGGATACCCTCGGAATGCATGTGGCGCTGGCGATGAAGCGGCCTGTGGTGGCTCTTTTTGGTTCGACCCAGCCTCACGAGATCGAGCTCTTTGGCCGGGGGGAGAAGGTGGTGACGCCGGCCACCTGTGCCCCCTGCTACCGGCGATCCTGCGACATCCATCCCTCCTGCATGGAGCTTATTGATTCACGGCGGGTCCTCGAAGCGGTTCGCAGGTATGCTTCGGGCCCCGGTGAGCCGTCGCCTGCCGGGCCCGCGGCCCGATGACCAGGGAGTTGCCGTTGTCCTCTCAATTTACCCTGGTTCCTCTTCCGGGCACCGAGGCCGCCTTTTCCGGCCCTTCCGATCCTCCGACTGTCCCTCTTCGAATCCTCATGACAGTTCCGACCTACAACGAATCGGAAAATATCGAAGGTCTCCTCGACCGGATTGTCGCCTTGGGGCCGGAATACGGGGTTCTCGTCGTGGACGACCATTCTCCGGACGGAACCTCCGGCCTGGTTCGCCGCTACCAGGAGAGCCGGTCCGCGCATGTCTACCTTCTTGAAAGAAAAACCAACAGGGGCCGGGGACAGGCCGGCATCGACGGCTACCGGCAGGCGCTCTTCATGAATGTTCCTGTCATCGGAGAGATGGATGCCGACGGCTCCCACGCGCCGGAGGATCTTCCCGCCATGGTGGCGCGCCTCTCAGGAGAAAGTGCCGGGGTGATCGGCTCCCGGCTCGTTCCCGGAGGCCGGGAGGAGGGACGGACACTGTCCCGGGTCCTCCTGACACGTGCGGCCAACCTCTATATACGGATTCTCCTGGGTCTTCCCTACCGGGACACGACCTCCGGCTTCCGGATATTCCGTCATGAGGTTCTGGCCGGCATTCCCTGGGACACCCTGGTGAGCCGGGGCCCCTCGCTTCTCCAGGAGATGCTGGTGATCATCCATCGCTCGGGAGGACTTCTTGTCGAGAGCCCCATTACCTTCCGGGACCGGGTCCTCGGGACCTCGACCCTAAACCGGAGGATCCTTGTAAACAGCCTCCGGATCGTTCTCGAGTTCCGGCGGCGTTACGGACGGACGCGCTTGCCCCGGAGATCCCCATGAACCGACTCAGGAATCCGGGGCGTTTCGTCTTCTGGGTTATCCTCCTGGCCCTGGCCTTCCATGTCATTCTGGCCCTTAAGGCCGGACTGGTGGCCGACGAGGCCTACTATTGGACATGGTCGCTCCATCCGGCCCTCTCCTATTTTGATCACCCGCCCATGATCGCCTGGGTTCTCTGGCTCTCCACCCATCTCTTCGGAACGAACCGGTGGGGAGTCCGATTTCCCTCCCTTTTCGTCTCCGTTCTGATCGGCCTCCTTCTCTACAGAATGGCCAAGGAGATGTTCCGGGACCGCTGGGCCGGTCTCTGGGCCGTTCTCCTGATGACATCCACGCTTCTCTTTTCGGCCGGGGCCTTTCTCATCACTCCCGATTCGATCGTGATCCCCTTCTTCCTGCTCGCACTTTATTCGTTCTGGAAAGCGATCGACCGGAACTCTGACAGGGAGATGCTGCTCTCGGGACTCTGGTTCGGTCTGGGACTTCTGTCAAAGTACACGATGGTTCTCCTGGGACCCCTCCTGGTCCTTTTTCTTCTTCTGGATTCCCGGGGACGTTCCTGGTTTTCCCGGCCCTCCCTCTGGGGGGCCGGGGGGGTGGCCCTTCTTCTCTTCACTCCGGTGATCCTGTGGAACAGCCGGCACGACTGGGCGTCCTTCCGCTTCCAGTGGCACCACGGAATGCAGGCGCACCAGATGGCCCCCCTGGACGGACTCTCCGATTATCTGGGAGGACAAATCGGAGTGATGACTCCGGTAGTCTACCTTCTTATCCTGGCGGCAGGGGCCATCGCGGGGGTCCGTCTTTTCCGGGAACGCTCCCGCCCCCTTCTCTTTCTCTGGCTCACCTCCTATCCGATCCTCCTGTTTTTCGCCTACTCGAGCCTCAAGGCCAAGGTTGAGGCCAACTGGCCGGTAGAAGGCTATCTTGGAGCCTTTCTGGTCACAGGCGCTCTCCTGACCGGGTGGGAGGTGAAGCCATGGCTTCTCCGGACAGCTCTTTTTGGTGTCGGTCTCGGACTCTTTGCAAACCTTCTCGTGGGACTCCAGGTCTTCTGGCCGCTGCTCCCCATCGATCCCAGGGTCGACCCGACGGGCCGCATGGCGGGGTTTAGAACCGAAGATTTTGAAATCCGGGCCCTTGCAGAGGGACTGCCTCCCGATCAGCGCCCCGCAGCCTGGCTTGTGGACGGATACTCCAACGCCTCACAGCTCAAGTTCCAGGAGTTTGGGAGGACTCCAGTCTACGAGATCCATCCCAAGAGGCCCTTCCGGACCACGGTTCTGTCAGAAACGGAGGCCAGACGTCTGGTCGGCAAGCCCGTTCTCCTGATCCAGAACGGTCCGGGAGGCGGATTTGTCCGGGAGATTGAAGATCGTTACGGAACGACGCGCTTTCTTGGGACATTGCATATTCCGAGGCGGGGAGCCAAAGATCAGGCCCCCATTCTGGAGCAGGACGTTTTCCTGATTCCCGCCTTCAGGGACGGTCTTTCCGGGGAGCCGCCGCCACCCCTTCGTGTCTTCTGAGGAGGAACGTTCACGTATCGGGCCTTCCTTATAGAATTCTCCGCCAGGGAAATGGGGGAGGAAGGTCAAGGACCCTAAATCATGACAATCGTCAAGGAGACTTCAATGAATCGACCGACAACGGGCATTACCCGGGCACTGATCAGCGTTTCAGACAAGACAGGAATTGAAAATTTGGCCCGCCGTCTTTCCGATCTGGGAATCGAGATCCTGTCGACGGGAGGAACGGCGAAAGCCCTTCGGGCCGCGGGGATTCCGGTCAAGGATGTTTCGGCCGAGACCGGATTTCCTGAAATCCTGGGGGGACGGGTCAAGACACTCCATCCCAAGATCCATGGGGGAATTTTAGGAAAGCGGGAGGATGCGGGACACAAAAAGGAGATGGAGGAGCATGGGATTGCCCCCATCGATCTGGTCTGCATCAATCTTTACCCCTTCGTCCAGACGATCGCGAAGCCCGGAACGACCCTCTCCGAGGCCTGCGAGCAGATCGACATCGGGGGGCCAGCCATGGTCCGGGCCTCGGCCAAGAACTTTCGGGATGTGGTCATCCTCACCGATCCCTCCGACTATGAACGGGTCCTCTCCCTTCTCGAGAGCGGCTCCCCGGTCGACCAGGATTTGCGCCGGGAGCTTGCCTCAAAGGCCTATCGCATGACAAGCGCCTACGATGTGGCCATTGCGTCCTATCTTGGGCAGCCTGGACAGACGGGGGAGAGAGAGCTCTTTCCCGGAACCCTTTCCCTTTCCTTTTCCCTGGCCCAGACCCTCAGGTACGGGGAGAACCCCCATCAGAGAGGGGCCTTCTATCGCTCCTCCGATCCCCGCGATGTGGGGGTGGGTTCGGCGGTCAAGCGTCATGGGAAGGAGCTCTCCTACAACAACGTACTGGACGCTCATTCAGCGCTGGCCCTGGTTCGGGAGTTTTCCGGACCGGCGACAGTGATCGTGAAACACAACAATCCCTGTGGCGTCTCGACAGGAACCACCCTCCTTGAAACCTACTGCCAGGCCCGGGACACCGATCCCGTCTCCTCCTTTGGGGGCGTTGTCTCCACCAACCGGATCGTGGATCTTGAGACGGCTTTGGAAATGGCCAAGATTTTCCTCGAGGTGGTGATCGCCCCCGGCTTTTCCCCCGAGGCCCTGTCAGTTCTCACGAAGAAAAAGGACATCCGGCTCCTCGAGGCCCCCGAGGCCTTCCGTGAAAAGGCGGAAAGTGCAGGAGAGATCCTTGAGCTTCGTTCGGTCTCGGGCGGACTTCTCGTCCAGACGCAGGACCTGATCGTCATGCCTGGCCGGGAGCAGGTCACCTTCGCTACCAAGCGGATTCCGACCGACACCGAATGGCAGGACGCTGTCTTTGCCTTCACCGTCGCCAAGCATGTCCGCTCGAACGCCATCATCCTGGTCAAGGACCAGGTTACGGTGGGAATAGGGGCTGGACAGATGAGTCGTGTGGACTCGGTGAGGCTTTCCGGGATGAAGGCCAACCGCACCACCCGGGGAACGGTTCTCGCCTCCGACGCTTTTTTCCCCTTCCGGGACGGAATCGACGAGGCGG
The DNA here is from genome assembly GCA_027415345.1 of Nitrospirota bacterium. Classification (GTDB taxonomy): domain Bacteria; phylum Nitrospirota; class Leptospirillia; order Leptospirillales; family Leptospirillaceae; genus UBA4572. The sequence goes on along the minus strand of DAIBTC010000009.1, from coordinate 3,419 downwards.
CTAAGCTTGGTGTTTCAGGAATCGTTCAGCCCGGTGGATCGATCCGGGACAAGGAGGTCTTCGAGGCGGCGGACGAATACGGAATGTTCATGATCCTGACCGGTATCCGCCACTTCAGGCACTGAACGGACCCTTTACGAGAGAAAGGAGGATCTGATGGGGAAGAAAATTGCCGTCATAGGGTCTGGAGCCCGCGAACACGCCCTGGTGGCGGCCCTCCAGCGCTCGGGGACCGGAGTCAGTGTGACGGTATGGCCGGGGAATGACGGCATGGAGGGAGTGCTTCGGGAGGGCTCCCTTCCGGGAGACCCGGCCCATTCCGCCAGGATCCTTTCGGAGTCGGGGGCGGATCTTGTGGTGATCGGACCGGAAAAACCCCTGATGGACGGGTTGGCAGATGCCCTCCGGCTGCGTAAGGTTCCGGTGGTCGGCCCCGGTTCTGGGGCGGCCCGGATCGAGGGGTCGAAGAGTTTTGCCAAGGAACTCATGCAACGGGTCGGAATTCCGACGGCCGAGTGGGCCAAAGTTTCGGGACGTTCCGTGGCCCTGGAGTTCAGAAAACGGTGGGGGCTTCCGCTCGTTTTCAAGGCCGATGGCCTCGCACAGGGCAAGGGTGTCGCCGTGGTCAAGACGGAGGAGGAGTGGGAAGAGGCGCTTGTCCGCTATTTCGAGAAAAAGGACGTGCCCGGAGGAGAGGTTGTCCTTCTTGAGCGAGGCCTGTCGGGCCCGGAAGTCTCCTTCATCGTGGCCACTGACGGAAAGCGCTTCGTCCCCTTTCCGACCGCCCGGGACTTCAAGCGGATCCATGACGGGGACAAGGGACCCAATACCGGAGGAATGGGGGCCCTGTCGCCGGTTCCCGGGTGGACGGCTAAGGACCAGGAGCGGGCCAGCGAGATCATCGAGCGGTGTCTTTGGGGGCTCTCCAAAGAAGGAACGCCATTTTCCGGATTCCTCTATGCCGGGCTCATGATGACGACCGATGGCCCATCTGTCCTTGAATTCAATGCCCGGATGGGGGATCCCGAGGCCCAGCTTCTCTTCGAAGTCCTGGGAGACCGGGCCCTTGCCCTCATGGAAGAAGTGGCCGCCGGCTCCTTGGAAGCCGGCTGGACCCTTCCTCCCGCTCCCAGGGTGGGAGTGGTCCTGGCGTCAGAGGGCTATCCGGACAAACCGGTTTTGGGAGAGATTCTGGAAGGTCTCCCCTCCGGGGAGGATTCTCTTTCCGACGGAACTTACTACCTCGCCGGAGTTTCGCGGGAAAATGGGGTTCTGCGTTCCTCCGGTGGGCGGGTCCTGACAGCCGTCGGACGGGGAGAGTCCCTCATGGCCGCCCGGATGGCGGCCTACCGTCTGATAAAACGGATTCGGCTTCCGGGCTCGCAATACCGGACGGACATCGCTCTTCGCGAGGCCGGGGAAGGGTAGGGGAGTGAGTTCTCCTTCTGTATTTTATTTTTCACGGCGATCCGAATGGAGTGCCATCCGGAACTTTTTGCTGGGATCCCGGATGGCGGGTTTTCCGGTCGAGTATTCTTACGCCCTGGCCGAGGTTCCGACCGCCAGGGATCCAAAGGACTCCCATCGCATTCATCGTCTCAAGGGACGTCCCGAAACAAAACCAGTCCTCTATCTTGCAGGAAGCCTGGAGATCGTTTCCCGTTTTGCCTTCCTGCCGGAGGAGCCCTCCCGGAGAAGAATCCTTGAAGCCGGTCCCCGATTTTTGACTTTTCTTCTCCCGGCACGTCCCCTGGCCCTGGCGCTAGGAATGGCCAAGTGTGGCAAGGTGGCCTTCCGGATCCCGCCGGAGATCTGCCTCAGGGATTTTCTTGTTTACCTTGGAGAACCTCTGTCTGGAACCAGTCTGAATCTCTCCGGCTCCCCTCCTCTCAGGACCGCCGGGGAGATCCGGGAGGTATTTCCTGATCTGGCTCTGGTAGACGGCGGATTCCGCCCGGGAGCCCCTGTCTCTCCCATCCTCGACCTCTCCACCCATGATCGCCCCATTCGCCGGAGATCCTGGCGAAGCCTTCCTCTCCGATAAACGGGATTTCATTTTAGGGTCTAGGAAGTGCCGTCTTCCATTCGTCCTATCCTCTGGTATAGTCAAAAAAGAGGGAAAGGGGAGATCTGAATGTCGGAAAAATCCGGAAAAAGAAAAGAAAGGCGACAGGAGGGGCCCATGAGGCCCTCATCCCGCAGGTCTTCTATCCCACCGGGATTCCCGATGAAATCCCGGCGTTCCCGGAGAGAAAAGGAGCGGGAAAGGAAGCTAGGCGATCTGGAGGACGACGATGAAACCCCGGCCCCGGAGTGAGGCGGCTCCCTCTCTTCCAGGGGTTCTTTCTCATATGAACTCAAGATTTTCCGTAATATGTGAGTCTGAGATTCTTTACCACCTCGATAAAGCCCTTCGAAATCCCTCCCGGCGTGAGGTCCATAATTTAAGGCGGGCCTTGAGAACTGGCCAGGCTTTCCAGGCTCTATTGGCCTCACCAGTCGATCCTCTCTCAATGAATTATAAAAAGACCCTGCGGCGCACTCTCAGGGCTACCCGCAAGCTTCGGAATGCCGATGTCCTCCGGGTATTTTTGAAAAGGGAAGGGATCAGACTCTCGGACCGTTTTTCAAGAAAGCGCGGAGCAATAAGACTTTGCCGAAGATTGAGAAAGATCTGGACTCCCGGATCAAGGGAGGAATTTGGAAGGATATGCCGGAAAATGTCCCAAAAGCTTTGGAACGCATTTCCGGAAAGAGCCAATGGACTTGACCGGGAGCTTGAGAGGGTCCTCAAGGATCTCGGGATCTTTTATTTCCTCTGGAGCTCCGGGACCGAAAGGGATTTTTCATCGGTCCATAAACTCCGTATCCATCTTAAATTAATCAGCGGAAAGGAGAAAGTGTTGTCGGGGATGGAGGGGAGAGGGGAGATTCTCGACAAAAGAAGAAAGTCGGATCTTCAGAAGATCCTTAGGCTTCTGGGAAAAATGAGCGATCTTTTGATGCTTGAGGAGATATATCCGCGTCTCGAAGGGAAGGGGAGAGAACGACGGCGTTTTCTCGGGAGGATCAGAGAGCTTAAAAGGAGAACGGATTCGAAGATTGTCAGGGTTCTGGGTTCACGAGTCCCGGAGGTTTCGAGCTCTTCTTAAGGACAGACCCTGATTGATTCCGATCAACTGAACTCCACACAAAAAAAGGGTGGCATTTCGCCACCCTTTTTCATGAACGAAGCCTTTCTGCTCTTATGCCTTTGCCTCGGCCTCCTGAGGAATGGCCTTGGCGGCAGGGGCGGTTGCAGTCTTGTAGAGGTTGTAGAGGAAGATCCACTGCCCCGTGATGATCATGAAGCCGCCCCAGGACCGGGCCACCATGTAGGGGTGGGTTGCCTGGATGGAGGCCACGTAGGGGATCTCGTA
>DAIBTC010000099.1 GCA_027415345.1 Nitrospirota bacterium | reverse complement strand
CAAGATGAAATGCCAGCGCCTGTTTTTCTCCTGTTGCCTCAGCATGAATGTCAACGGCAATGAAATCGGGCGGCTCAGGACACTTTTCAAAATCCGAAAGCAAATGATCGGAGGCGGCGAAAGGACAATCTGACGGGGCCATGAAGGTTCTCCCGATCAGGTTGGCCAGGCCGACCCGGAACCCCGACCGTAGGGTATAAACCCGGTGGCCCGAGCCGGGACATGAGGAGGAAAAATTCTCCGGACGAAGAAGCCGGGGATCCGAAGCCAGAATACCTTCTGCCTCCCTCTGGTCGAAGAGATGATTCCCCGACGTCATGGCCGTCACACCAAGTCGGTAGCATTCCTCCATTTTCGCAGAGGTCAGCCCTCTCCCACCCGCGAGGTTCTCTCCATTTATGAAAATTCCGTCCAGCGGGGCCTCCCTGACAAGGCGTTCGATCCCCCTTCCCAAGGCCTCCCTTCCGGGTTTTCCGAATACATCTCCGACAAAAAGAAGGCGGACAGCTTCTCCCGGTTCCCGGAGGTCAGCGGGCATACTCAACGATACGGTTTTCACGGATCACGGTGACCTTGATCTGCCCCGGATAAGTCAGTTCGTTTTCTATCTTCTGGGCAATGCCCCGTGTGATCTCAAGCAGGTCGCCGTCGCTGACCTGGTCCTGATTGACAATGATCCGGATTTCCCGCCCTGCCTGGATGGCGTAGGACTTTTCTACACCCTTGAAGGAATTGGCAATGGTTTCCAACTTCTCGAGCCTCTTGACGTAGACATCGATGCTTTCACGGCGGGCCCCCGGACGAGCCGCGGAAATCGCATCGGCCGCCGCGACGAGGACAGACTCAAGACAGTTGGGTTCGATGTCTCCGTGGTGGGACATGATGGCATTGATGACCTGGGGTGATTCACCGAATTTTTTCGCTGCCTCCCCTCCCAGGGAGGGATGCGATCCCTCCCCCTCATGGGAGAGGGATTTGCCGATGTCGTGGAGAAGGCCAGCTCTTTTCGCGATACGCGCATCCAGCCCCAGGTCATGGGCCATCATCTGACAGAGATAGGCCACCTCCCTGGCATGGACTAGATTGTTCTGACCGTAGCTTGTCCGGTACTTCAGTCGTCCCAGAAGCTTGAGTATTTCCGGATGGATATCGGTGATCCCAAGTTCGAAGGCCAATTTTTCCGCCTCTTCCTTGAGAGAGACATCAAGATCTTTCCGGACTTTTTCCACGATCTCCTCGATACGGGCAGGATGGATGCGCCCGTCGGAAAGGAGCTGTTCGAGAGCCAGCCTGGCCACTTCCCTGCGGAGTGGGTCGAAGCCTGAGATAATGATGGCATCGGGAGTGTCATCGATGATGAGATCAACCCCGGTCGCCGCCTGGAAGGCACGGATATTCCTTCCTTCCCGCCCGATCACCCGACCCTTGACATCGTCCGACGGGATCGGGACCACCGAGACGCTGATCTCGGCAACATGTTCGTTGGCATAGCGCTGGATGGCAAGAGTCATTGTTTCGCGGGCTTTTCTCACGGCCTGGTCCCGGACCTCCTGCTCAAGCTTCTGGGCCAGTCTGGCCACTTCTGGCCGAATGGAAGCTTCGGCATTCTGCATCAGGCGTTCCCGGGCCTCCTCGACAGTCAGGGAGGCAATCTCCTCAAGACGGCGAATTTCCGAATCCATGACGGACTTGAGCTCGGCCTCCTTTTGTCCAAGGCCCTGTTCACGGACCGAGAGACTTTTTTTGTCCCGTTCAAGCTTTTCCCGATTTTCGGCAAGCTGCCGCCGGAGTTGTTCGATTTCTGATTCCCGTCCCTTGAGAGCCTGCTCCGACTCCTGAAGCAGGTTCTTCTTTCGGGAAAGTTCTTCTTCGGTTTCGATCCGGATCCGCAATGCCTCTTCCCGTGCCTGAATCCCGGCTTCCTTCAGGGCGCTCTTTTTTTCCTCCTCAAGGCGTGCCCTTTCCGAGCGGATTTTTTCTTCCGCGAGGGAGACGGCCCCTGACCGCTTTCTGATGGCCAGGAAATATCCCCCGAAAGCGCCTCCCGAACCGGCGAGAACCGCCAGCAACGCGCACAGTCCATATCCCATGTCACACCCCTTTTCCAATTGGACCCAAAGCTTGCCGGAAAATATTCCGGCAAGCTCCTCTCTGTCCTTCAAAAATTATTCAGAAATTGCTGATCAAGAAATTATACACAAATCGGAAGGCAAAAATCCCTGATTGGTTCGCAATCACAGGGGGACAAGAAGGATCCATGTTGAAAAGACATCCGCGAGGGAAAGGCCTTGGATTTCTGGGAGCGGAATCGACAAAAGGGCTACATCTCCCTTTCCCTCAGGATTTTCCGGACGGCTTCGAGTCTCTCCTTGAGCTCCCGCTCCCTCCCCCTTTCCTCGGGATGGTAGTACCTGACAGACGTCCCTCCCGGCAGATATTCCTGGGAGGAAACTCCATCCGGCATTTCTGGCGGATAATGGTACAGCAGGGCATCTTCCGGAGTCGTCTTGGAAAGGCCGCGTTTCGTGGTCCGGTCCCGCAGGTAGACCGGAACGGGCGGAGTGAACCCCGCACGCACATCGGCAAGGGCTCTGTCGATAGCGCGATAGGCCGATATACTCTTGGGTGAAAGCGCCAGAAACAGGGTTGTGAGCGCCAGAGGTATCCTCCCTTCCGGAAGACCAACCTGGCTGACTGCGGTATAGCATGCAACAGCCTGCGTCAGGGCCTGAGGATCGGCTAGCCCCACATCCTCGGCTGCAAGAATGACAAGCCGCCGGGCAATATAGAGAGGATCCTCCCCTCCCTCAATCATCCGAGCAAGCCAGTGCAGTGCGGCATCGGGCTGGTAATTCCGGATACTTTTAATGAAGGCCGATATGATGTCGTAATGGGTATCCTTATCCCCATAGTATTGCCCGGCGCTTTGGAGGATCGACATGACGTCACCGGTGGAGATCCGAATGACTTCCCCCTCCCCTTCCTGCCCCCTGGCGGCCATGACCGCACCCTCAAGGGTGGAAAGGAGACGACGGCCGTCTCCTCCCGCAAACCGTTTGAGCATGGAGCGGGCTTCTGGATCCAGCTGGATCTTTATTGCCTCTTCTTTTGAGAGTCTGTCAATGCCCCGATCGAGCAGGATTTCGAGAGCATTATCCTCCAGGGGCTGGAAGGGAAAGAGGAGAAGACGTGAAGCCAGAGGGGGGATCAAGGCCGCATAAGGAGCGGCGTTGGAGAGACCCAGAAGGATGATCTGGCCCGACTCGACACCATCAAGAAGAACCTCTTGCTGGCTTTTGGACCAGGTATGGATCTCATCGACCACAACCACGTGTCTGCCTCCGGCACTTCTTCTGTCCGCTCCTCTGGCAAGCTCCTTTTTAAGGTCCGCAACCCCTGCAGTCGTGGCATTGATCATTGAAAAGGAATAGTCGGGAAGAAGCGAGGGAAGAAGCCGGACGAATCCGCTTTTACCCGTTCCTGGAGGGCCAAAAAGAACCATGGACGGCCATCGCCCCTGGGCAAGGAAATTTCTCAGGACGCCATTTTTACCGAAGAGGATCTCCTGGCCGACCAGGTCATCAAGGGATGATGGACGGAGCCTGTAGGGAAGCGGTGTCCCCTCCTTTCCCTTCTCGAAGAGGGAGCGGGGGATTTTCATGGGGGCTGCTCCGGAAAAGGGCTGAAAAGACAGAAAGGACTAACAGACGAAAATCAAATCCTGCATGAATTAGGGACCCGAAGTGCCGTGCCGATCTCCATTTGAGATACCCTGTCACCAATCATGGGCGCTCGAGGCCGCTTAGGCTTCCGTCTCCTCCCGGGAGGAGACGGCATGCACACTGCCAACCTGCTCACGCCTTGTCCCAAATGTTTGTAGGTATCAAACTTGACCGGACCTCGAACACCTCAGGCCACACCCCTTAGACTATTCCTTCGATGAATCTTTTGGCAAGAGGTCCCGGGCACAAATTCCGGATGCCCATTTCCTCCAGTTTTCCAGCTCCGCGGAAAGGCTTTGCCGTTCCTCCCGGGCCTGTTCGATGGCGTAGATCTTTTCGATCGCAACTAGGAGAACCAGCGACAGAAAGTTCTGGTCGGGAAGATCCCCCGACTGGCCGGCCAAACGGTTACGAAGATCGGCATCAAGAGAACGGGCCGCAGATTCCATTCTTTTGCGGTCAAAATGACCACGCACCTCAAGAATCGAATTGAGGACCTTGACCTGTATGTGTTCACTTTTTTTCTGGGACGGATCGGTCACTGTTTTTTCCCGAGATCGACTGAAGACGGACTTCAAGGGTCCGAAGGAGGGTCCGCATCTGTTCCCGTTCTTTTTTGAGGATGCCAAGTGAGCGTCTCAGGGACAGGAGATCCCTGTTCAGCTTGCGGATTTCAAGTTGAAGGGATTCTATTTCCTTTCGGTCATTTGTCACTCCCTCAGATATTTCGGACAGCTTCCTGTCAATCGTTTCCCTGAGTTGAAGGTCGAAGGGGTTTCCCAGACCAAGGCCGGGAATCCTGTTCGAGCTCACTTTGTTTTCCCTTCGCGCCGTTCCAGGTGTTTTTCCAGGTAGGCGTAATTCCAAAGAACTTCGCGGACATAGCGACGCGTCTCCTGATAGGGGATCGCCTCAGTAAAGAAATCCCAATCGGCATCGGCCAGAGCCTTCCAGGACAGGACGGCATGGAGACCGGCATTGTAACCGGCAATGGCCCTCTCGGGATGGCCGGGTACTGAATCGAACAGTCGTTTCAGGTAAAGCCCTCCGATCAGGCTGTTCACGTCGGGGTGGCGTACCCTGCCCAGGTTCCGGCCCAGAGTTTTTCTCAGGGGTTCGTCCGACTGCCCCGCCACAGCGAGGGCAGTACGGGGCATGAGCTGCATAACGCCCAGAGCCCCGTCCAACGAAAGGGATCGTTCTCTGAAGCGGCTTTCCTGCCGGGCAATGGAGAGGGCCCACAGAGTCGGAACACCCGATTCCCGGAATCCCTCCAGAATTGATGCAGACATCCACTCCCCAGTTGGCAACCGCATTGCCGTCCCATGAGCCGGGAAGATCCTGTCGACAAGCAAAAGACGTTCCCTGGCCGATACGGACAGATCCAGGTCCCCGTATCGCCTGAGTTGGTCTCTGTCCATTCCAGGGTTTTCGTAGAGCCGCTCGAGAACAAGGGCCGGCCCGAAAAGTCCCATTTGAAATAGTTCCTCCATCGCCCTTCGAAGAGGAAATGGCGGACTGTTCTCGCGTGTGGGGTGATGGGGTCTCAGTCGAAAGGTCCCGCATCCTCCCCGACAGGCAATGGCACTCCAAAGAGGGTAGGGGGACCCGGATCCCTGGCGTATAACCTGGCGATAAAGCCGCCGAGCATTTTCCGGTTGTCCCGTGCGTTCCTCCTCCCTGGCCATGAAATAGAGAACTCTCGCATAAAAACCTGGTGAATCCGTAGAATGCGCACGAAGCCACCTCGCGAGGTGGTTCCAGGTTGAAAGAGCTCTCCCGCTTTCTCCCCGCAGGGCTTCATCGAGGCCAAACAGCCAGACCGTCTCCCGGACATCCCCTCCGGACCAGAGCCTCGATGGAAAGAGCCATCCATCAGGAAGGGATGGAAGCGGATGCACCAGATCCTGATGCAGGGCCGACACAACAAGGGAAGGGAGCATGCTGGAGCCAGGGTAGTCCGAAAAGAGGCGGTTCAGGCATTCGGCCCCCCGGGGAAAATCCTTTGAAAGCAGGATCCGGCAACGGAGCATAGAAAAATCGGATCGGAGCCGGACCCGGGAGGCGGAAGAGAGA
>DAIBTC010000098.1 GCA_027415345.1 Nitrospirota bacterium | reverse complement strand
TTTGTTCCGGAAGAAGTTTTTTCAGAACAGGGACGGTGTCGATTCCCGGATTCCCGAGGGGGGGCCGTTCCAGGCGCATGATCTCCCGGTTCATCATTCCCATGTCGAAGGAAAGGTTATGGGCCACAATCGTCTTTCCTTCGAATCGGCCTTTCATCTCCCGCCAGTATTCTGAAAATGTCGGGGCGTCCCTGACCAGGGCGTCGTCGATTCCGTGAATGGCGGTATAGAGGGGAGGAATGGGTTCCTGGGGATTGATCAGGGAGGTATGCCGGTCTTTGAGGCCCTCCTCATTCCACCATGAAATGCTGATCTCGACGATTCTGGCATTAGGCTGCATCAAAAGGCCCGTCGTTTCGACGTCCAGGAAGAGAAGCTCCCTGTATGACTCATTCATTGGCGGCTCTTTCCATGGATTCGAGGGGGTCAGACCAGAAGGCCGGAGCCGATCAGGATCCTGTTGCTGTCGTAAAATGCGGCGACCTGACCGGGGACGATTCCGTCGTGCGGCGTCTCCAGACGAAAGGTCAAAGGAACGGAGGGATGGGGTCGGCAGGGAACGGGGGACATGGTCGACCGGAAGCGGACGAATAGGGGGGGACCCTCTTTGGGAAAGGGGGTCGCCGCCTCGCCCAAAGGAGCCTCTATGGTGAAATCCCTGGTGAAGAGGTCCTCCCTCCGGCCCATGAGGACCTCCCTGTTTCTGGGGTCAATAGAAAGAACATAGAGTCTCTCTCCCCCCGCTATTCCCAGCCCCCTTCTCTGGCCCCGGGTCAGACCCAGGCCTGTCCGAAGCTCTCCCAGGGAGTCTCCTCCGGGGGTCCGGGCCTTCCAGCTCCCGGAATTCGGGTCCCTTTCCTTACGGGGATCAAGGAAATCCGCCAGCCTTTTTTCAGAGACGAAACAGGCCTCCTGGTTTTCAAGCATGCCGGAAACGGGAAGGCCCGCCTCCAGGGCGATGGCCCGGACCTCCGGTTTCGTCCGCTCTCCCAAAGGAAGGAGAAGGTTATCTGGGTCGATCCCTAACGTCCGTGCGAGGAAGTAGGACTGGTCTTTTGCCGGGTCACGGGACATCCTGAGGCCAAATCGGCCATAATCCCCCGAATAGGCCCAGGAGGCATAGTGGCCTGTGGCGATGGCCGGAATATTTTTCTCCCGGGCGATGGCAAGGAGGGTCCGGATCTTTATTTCTGCGTTGCAGGTCGTGCAGGGATTTGGCGTCACTCCGGAGGAGTATCCGGCGCGGAACGGGTCGACGACCTTCTCCTGAAATTCCCTGGCCGATTCGTGGATTGCAAGCGGGATTTCCAGAATCCTGTCGCAGAGGTATTCCACCATGGGCACATGGCAACAGGTGCGCTCTGACCATGGACGGTCCCGCTGGTCCTCCCCTTCCCAGAGGCGGAGGACGATTCCCTGGACCGCATATCCCTCTTTTTTCAGAAGCCAGGCCGTCACGGCGCTGTCGACGCCACCGCTCAGGCCGACCAGCACCTTCCCCTTACTCGGGGTTTTTTCTGTCACCCTCGACCTTCTTGATTCCTGTGTCCATCTCGCACTGCCCGTTAAAGATGACTCCCTCCTCGATGAGAAGGGCAGGGGTCTTGATCTCTCCCCTGATATTGGAAGGCTTCACGAACTGGATCGATTCAGTGGCGGCGATCTTCCCCGTGACAGTCCCTCCGCAGACCACCTTCCCGACATTGATGGTCCCGTTGATTCTTGCCCCGTCCCCGATGATCAGGGTGTTCGCGGAATGAATTTCTCCCTCAAGGACTCCATCGATCCGGACCGTCCCCTCGAACTGGAGGTATCCCCGAAAAAGGGTCTCCTTTCCCAGAAATGCGATGATGTTGCCCTTGGAACCGTCCTGTCCGCTACTTCTCATCAAGCCTTCCTTCCGATTTTTCCTCCAGGTTTTCCGAGAGGCGTGTAATCATGGATTCAAGTTCATCCATTTTAGTAAAATTGAGTTCGACCTTCCACCCTTTTTTCTGTTTCAGGATCCGGGCCCGGCAAGGCAGGGCCCGTTCGAGGGTCTGGTTGTTTTCCCTGATCCATTCCTGGGTCGACTGGTCGGCCGCAGGACGGGGTCTCTGCCTTCGGCTGATCGCCTCTTCGAGCGCCCTGATCGACAAATCCCGCCGGGTGATCTCGTTCTTCCACCGAATTTGTTCTGCATCCGGGAGGGCCGAGAGAACCTTCGCATGGCCAAAGGTGATTGTGCCCTCCGAAATGGCCCTGATGACCTCGGAATTGAGGTCCAGAAGGCGCAGGTAGTTGGCCACTGTCGATCTTTTGAATCCAATATATTCCGACAGGTTTTCCTGGGTCCATCGGAATTCATCCGAGAGTCGTTTCAACCCTTCGGCAATTTCGACGGGATTGAGATCGCTCCTCTTGAGGTTTTCCACAAGCGCAATCTCAAGAAGGTCCTGGTCGGTAAAATCCCTGACAATGGCCGGGATGTCGGACCACCCGAGGCTTTCGGCTGCCCGTAGGCGGCGCTCTCCGGAGACGAGGGTGTACCCTTCTCCCTTTTTTACGACGATGACGGGATGGAGAAGTCCGTGGCGTTTCATCGAGGCCGCGAGTTCGGAGAGAGCCTCGGGGGGAAAGGACTTTCTTGGCTGGTAGGGATTGGGGTGGATGGAGGCGACAGGAACGGATAGGGTGGGTTCGTCCCGGGGTTCTTCTCCATAGAGGGAGTCTATTCCCCGGCCCAGGCTTATCTTAGCCATAGGCGAGTATCTCCTTTGCAAGGCTCATGTAGGATTGGGCTCCCTTCGACATGACATCATAGAGGACGGCCGGCATCCCATGGCTGGGGGCTTCTCCCAGGGTGACATTGCGGGGAATGATGCTCGAGAAGACCTCTTTCGGAAAGTGCTTTTTCAGCTCTTCGAGGACAGAGGTGCTGAGGCGGTTCCTCCGGTCGAACATGGTCGGGAGTATCCCCTCGATCACCAGTCCGCTGTTCCATTTTTGCCGGACACGTTCCATGGTTTTCATGAGCTGGCCAAGACCCTCCAGGGCAAAATATTCACACTGGACGGGAATGAGGACGGAATGGGCGGCGACAAGGGCATTGAGCGTGATGAAGCCCAGGGAAGGTGGGCAATCGAGGAGAAGATATTCGAAATCGGAGAGGTCCTGCTCCGGGAGATTGTCCTTCAAAAGGCGGTGGCGCATGGAGGGGTCGAGGGTGGCCACCTCCGGCTCGAAGCCTGCCATTGCCACCGAGCACGGGACTGCGCTGAGGTAGGGAAGCGCCGTTTTCTGGACAAGGTCTCCCAAAGAATACTTCCCGGCCAGAAGCTCGTATGAGGATCGGGAGGGTGTCCCGGCCGAGAGCCCCAATCCACTGGAGGTATTGGACTGCGGATCAAGGTCGATTACGAGAACTTTTTTTTCCTCCACTGCGAGCGAGGCGGCGAGGTTGATGGTTGTCGTCGTCTTTCCGACGCCCCCTTTTTGGTTGGCAATCGCAACGATGCGTGTCATTTGGGTCCTCCATGAAAATGTTCCACGTGGAACATTTTGGAATTAGCCTTGATAGATGGACTCCGTGAGGGACAGGCAGGTCTTTTCGCCCCAGGGTTCGACGCCCCCTGTTATGACATAGGAGGAAAGAGGAATGCAAGCCGAATGGATTTCGGTTCCGAACCGGAGCAGAGTGAGGGGATTCCTGGCGTGCTTCCTGATGGCGGGATCGGCCAGAAGGTCCTCGGTTGTAATGGCCTTCATCATAATGAAAGGGGAGGCGATCGGGTAGGTCAGGGCGGGACGGGTGGTGATGTTGCCAAGTCCGAGACGGGTGGCGGCATATTCGAGAAAAATCCGTTTTTTTTCCGTCCGCTCAAGAAGCAGGACGCGACAGGCCGGATTCAGAAGGGCGATCAGAAGGCCCGGCGTCCCGTTCCCCGATCCAAAATCAAGGATCTCGGCGGGAAAACGGTCCCGAAGGAGTTCGAAGGCGAGAAGGGATTCGAGGATCAGGTGACGTCGGATCTCCTCCCGAGTGGTGTACCCGGTGAGCCGGATCTTTTGGTTCCAGGTCAGGAGGAGGTCGGTGTAAAGGTCGAGCTTCTCTCGAAGGGACTCGGAAAGAGAGATCCATCCCACATCGAGTCGGGAGGTCATGTTTCGGCTTTTTCCTGGAATTTGAGGATGGAGATCCTGAGAAGATCAAGGGATCCTGGCGTGATTCCCCGAAGGGTCTGGGCCTCGGAAAGAGAGGAGGGTCGGGCCTTTTTTAGCCGGTGATGGACCTCCCGGGAAATCCCCGGAAGTTCCTGGTCGAATATTTCCGGCGGAATGGAAAGGTCCTCCCGACGATTCCAGCGGTCGTTCGAGATCCGGACATAGCCTTCGTACTTGATCTCCTGTTCGAGGGAGGAAATCCAGTGAGCGGGGGCCTGGGAAAAATGGTCCGGAAGATCCTCCCCGATAAAGTCGAGGAGAGAGGATTCGGGAGCGCGAAGTCTGTCCATAAGAGTTCGGCCGCCTTTGCGGGTCGAGGAGAGGGCCTGTTTTAGCGACCTCTGGAACTCCGTGCGTCGTAAAAACTCCTCCCTCTTCCAGGCAGGGAGAAGGCCCAGGAGCTCGGCCTGGGGGGTCAGACGATCCGCCGCATTGTCATTTCGGATATAGAGCCGGTTTTCAGCCCGGCTTGTGAACATCCGGTAGGGCTCATCGACACTGTGGGTGACGAGGTCGTCCACCATCACGCCGAGGTAGGATCCCAGGCGATCCGGGGACCAGGGGGCGCGATCCGAGACCTTGAGGGCGGCATTGATCCCGGCGACCAGGCCTTGTCCTGCGGCCTCCTCGTATCCGGTGGTGCCGTTGATTTGCCCTGCCAGGTAAAGGTTGGAGAGTGATTTGGCCCGAAGGGTGTGATCAAGCTGGTCCGGGAAGACAAAGTCATATTCGACAGCATATCCGGGCCTCAGAATCATGGCCTCCTCGAGTCCTGGTATCGAGCCGATGATCTCTTCCTGGACATCGAGGGGAAGGCTGGTGGAGATACCGTTGGGATAAAACTCGTCGACATCGAGTCCTTCCGGTTCGACAAAGACATGGTGGGTGGAGCGGTGGGGAAATTTGACGATCTTGTCCTCGATGGATGGACAATACCGTGGACCGATCCCGTGAATCTTCCCGCTGTAGAGGGGGGAGCGGTCAAGATTGGCTTCGATGATCTCCCGGGTTTTCTCCGTGGTCGATGTCAGAAAACAGGGTTTCTGGGGCCCGTCGAAAAAAAGGGAGTGGGGAGGTGAAAAAAGGGAAAAAAAGGGAGTGGGGGTATCTCCCGGTTGGATCACCATGCGGCTGAAATCGATCGACCGGCCAAGAAGACGCGGTGGGGTTCCCGTTTTCATCCGGCCAAGGGAAAGGCCGCATTTGTCCGGAAGGATGAGGGAAAGACCCGAGGAGGCGCGTTCCCCTCCCCGGCCTCCCTGTGTGGCTTCGAGGCCGACGTGGAGTTTTCCGTTGAGAAAGGTCCCGGTAGTAAGAACCAGGGCGCGACAGGAGAGGCGGGATCCGTCATGGAGGACCACCTGGGCCACCGTGCCGTTTGTGACGACCAGATCAACGATCTCTCCCTGCCGAAGGAAGAGGTTGGGCTGGGCGTCAAGAAGCCGTCGGGCTTCGATGCGGTACCGGGTCCGGTCACACTGGGCCCGGATTGCCTGGACAGCCGCACCCTTTCGGGTATTGAGCATCTTGAACTGAAGGCCGGACCGGTCGGCCAGCTCCCCCATGGCTCCGCCCATGGCATCGATCTCCCGGACGAGATG
>DAIBTC010000097.1 GCA_027415345.1 Nitrospirota bacterium | reverse complement strand
GACGAAAACCTCTGCCTCTCCCCGCTCTTCACGGGGTATCACCGGTCCGGAGGCTATGCCGAGTTCGTGGTGGGAGACGAGGCCTTCTGCTATTCCCTCTCAAGTTCGGAAGATCCCGTCCTCCAGGCCCCGCTCCTCTGCGCCGGAATCATCGGCTACCGGGCCTATGCCCAGGCCGGGCTTCGCCCGGGACAGCGGCTGGGGCTCTATGGCTTCGGCGCCTCGGCCCATCTGGTCCTGAAGCTCGCCAAATCCTCCGGGCTGTCGGTCTCTGTCGTCACCCGGGGAGGTCGCCACCGCGAGTGGGCGCTCGAGGCGGGAGCCGACTGGGTGGGGCAGGAGGATAATGCGGTCCCGCCGGACCCCCTCGACGGGGCCATCCTCTTCGCCCCGGCGGGGGAGCTCGTCCCGGGGATCATGAGAGCCCTCGACCGGGGGGGGATCCTGCTCACGGCCGGGATCCACCTCTCCGATATTCCCTCCCTCAACTACCAGCGGGAACTCTTCTTCGAAAAGCGGCTCCGGTCGGTGACCGCCAACACGCGCCAGGACGGCCGCACCTGGCTTTCCCTGGCCTCGGAGCGCAGGATCGTTCCCGAGGTTTCGGTCTACCCTCTGGAGGAGGCGGTGAGGGCCCTTACCGATCTCAATAACGACCGGCTCAAGGGGGTGGCGGTTCTTCGGATAAGCTAGGAGGGAGGGGCCAGGAACGGGGCCCCTCCGGCGATGGGGACTTGGGCGCGATTATTTGACGTCGACGTCGACCGAGGCCCGGGCCTTCAGGAGGTCGTGATGGCGGGAGGCGGCCCGGAGCATGATGGTGTGGTGGCCGCTGGGAAGATTGAGGGTCACGGGATCGTCATGGGTCGCTTCGAGGAAGTTGCCGTCCACGAAGATATGGACGTGATTGGCCCGGCCCTCCTTGTGGTAGGCGTACTTCACCACCACCTTCTGGGAAACGGCCTCGCCGTTTTTGGGAGAGAGGATCTTGATCGTGGTCTTGGCCAGGGCGGGCGTGACCGGAAGAAGAAGCAGGGCCCCGGTCAGAAGTCCTGTCGAAAGTTTCCCGAGAATGGGGGACATTCCGGATTTCCTGTGGTAAACCATCGTCTCCTCCTTGAATGTTTTATGCCAATGATTCCTGTTATCATCCCATGATCCATGGGACTCCTCATGGATGCAAGAAATTTAATCCGGTATTACAGTTGATGTGGTAACTCTACCACCGGGTGACCTTCCCGTAAAGGATCCCCAGGAGGCCCACAAATCCCCCTCGGGCCTTTCGAAGCTCGTGCGGGCCCTGAACACCCCTGAAACCTTGGAGAGACTGTCGAAGGGGATCTCACGGCTCTTCCGCCCGGATCCCTGGACTCCCCGACTATCCCAAAGCGTCCTCTCCGAATCCTGTATGTTCCGGATCATGACGGGAGACCTTCTCTTGTGGGAGAATTGAGACTTTATATGGAAGGAAGGTCCGGGGGGTTGGGGCCCCCTCGCCGGAAGTCTTTCAGGCAGGGTTCAGAACGGGAAAGGAGGGGTGTTGGAGAGGAATCTCGGATGGGGAGGGCTGGGAGTCCTGTCCCTCCTCCTTTTTGTCTCCCCTCTTCAGGCCCAGACTTCTCCCCCGCCTCCGGCTCCCGCCGGCCCCCCGGCCGTTTCCCCGACTGCCCCGTCCACGCCGGAACCGCCGGCCGCCGGTCTTCCAGCCGCTCCCTCCCCGGGCGGGTCCGGTCCCCCGGCCGTTTCGGCCCCTTCCAAGACCGCCGCCCCCGCAATTCCCGCACCGGCTCCGACCCCCCCATCGGCCGCTCCCGGGACAGTCCCCCCCTTAGGGACCGCCCCGGCTCCGGCCGCGAAGCGGTCTTCGGCCTCGAAAAATCCTCCGCCCCTCTCCCTCGACGGCCCCGATGCGCTCGCCGCCTACCGGAAGTCCTGGAACCCGCTCACCTCGGGTCCCGACCTCATGCCCCAGGCCGACACCCTTCCCGAGGGAGAGTTCAATGTCCGTTTCTTCATGTACGGCCGCTTCACCCAGGCCCAGTACTCCGACTCCGGCGGAATCACGGGACTTCCGCCGGGTTTCAGCCAGACCCAGCTCCTCGATCTCTTTGCCATGTTCTATGGCCTCGATGTGAACACCGAGCTCGTCTTTCTCCCTTCGGTCGTCACGACCTTCTCCACCCAGAGCGGAACCTCTTTAAACGGCTCGGGGCTCAACGATCTGACCTTCGGCATCAAGCACCGGTGGATCATCCAGGATCCCTTCACCGGCCGTCCGAGTTTCACCACCGCCTTTCTCGTGACCCTTCCCACCTCCTCCTGGCTCGGGACTCCGGTTCCCGTGGGGGGGCTTCCTCCCATCAACGTCGTCCCCTCCACCCATTTCGGTACCCCCGCCTTCACCGGAGTCGCCATGCTCCGGAAAAACCTGAAGCCCCTCCGCCTGATCGGGGATGTCTACTACACATTCTCCGTTCCTGGAAATCTCTCGGTGGCCGCGGGAGACGCGCCGGTCTTCTCCCAGTTCGGGGACCTCTTCCAGTACCGGCTGGGAATCGAGGATGTGGTCGACGACAAGAGCGGCCTTGGCTTCATCCTGGAGATCGCCGGCCTCTCGGGGCTTCCCTTCTCCATCGACGGCATTGGCGTCAACACCCATCCCTCAACCTTCAATCTCGTCGCTGTCCAGCCCACCCTCGAGGTCAATCTCACCCCCAGACTCGCCGCCTCCTTCGGGGTCCTTCTCCCGGCCTTCGGAAACAACGAGTATCTGGCCACGACTCCCAACTTCTCCCTCTGGTACTATTTTCAGGGACTTCAGGACCACCTGCTCCCCCGGTAGCCTTTCCCCCATAACGGAAAGGGGGAGTTCCATGGCGCTCCGCCTACCGGTCCGAAGGCCCCGGCCGGAAAAATCTTGAGGTGACTTCTTCCGTGATGGTGTAAAATAAAAGAAAGAAATCTCATGCACTCCCGGACGACATCCAGGATGGTTTTTGCGAAGGAGGCGCGTCCATGAAGAATCCTGCCAGAAACGGGGTGATCGCCGGAGTTCTCCTTGTCCTCTCCCTTTCCCTGGCCGCTTGCCAGACCTCTCCGGCCGTTCCCTACGTTCCTCCGCCCCCCGGCCTTCCCGTTCAGCGGGGAATTCCCCTGAAACCCATCGTCTCCGACATCGAACGGCTGCTTCACGATGTGGGTCTGCGGGGAGGCCAGAAGGTCCGGGTGGCGGTGATCCGCTACACCACCCCGTCGGGATCCTCGCGCACCTTCGGGCGCTACCTCGCCCAGAAAATCGGGGAAGGCCTCTCGGCGGATGCGGGCATCCTCCTCATCGATCCGGGCCAGGTCTACGAAGCCCTCCACGATATGGGGATCGAGCAGGGTCTTCTCGATACGAAGAGGCTTCTTGAAGTCGGCCAGAAGGTCGGGGCCGATGTCCTGGTCATCGGCACCTACACCGACCTGGGCCAGACCATCGACATCCAGTCCCGTCTGGTGACCCTTCCCGAGGCCCAGCAGCTGGGGCTTTTTTCCCGGAAGATCCCGAAGACCGGGGAGGTGCTGAACCTCATCAAGGTCGGCCCCTAGAACAACAGATAAATGTCTTTAAAAGGAGATCTCCCATGGAGACGATCCCGGCTTCAGAATGCCGAACCCTCCCCTCGAAAGGTTCCCGGACAAGGGCCACGGGGCGCGCGGCGGCAGCTTCCCTTGCTGTCCTCGCCCTTTCGCTCTTGTCCGGATGCGTCGAATCGATCAATCCCGGTCAGGCCGCTGTCCTCTGGACCATCAGCGGAGGAACCGACACGAAGACGATCTACCGGGAGGGCGTCCAGGTCATCGCGCCCTGGAACGAGCTTTACATCTACGATCTCCGGACCCAGGAGGCCCGGCTCTCCCTCCATGTCCTGTCGGTCAACGGCCTGGCCATCGACATGGACTCCTCGGTGCTCTACCGGGTCCAGGGAAAGGCCCTTCCCACCTTGCAGGAAAAGGTCGGGCCGGATTACTATCATGTCCTCATTGCTCCCTACGTCATGAGCGAGGCCCGGAAGATCGTGGGCCGATTCACCCCTTCCCAGATCTATTCGAGCCAGCGGGAGACAATCGAGCGGCTCATCCTCGAGGGGATCCGGGAAAAACTCCGGGACTATCCCATCGTCGTGGAGGGATTCCTGATCCGGGACGTTCGCCTGCCGCGCATCATCCGGGTGGCGATCGAGCGAAAGCTCACCGAGGAGCAGAACTACCAGCGCATGGAATATGTGCTTGACGTGGCGCAGAAGACGGCCCAGAAGCGCCGGATCGAGGCCCAGGGCATCGCGGCCTTCCAGAAGATCGTCCAGTCGAACCTGACCCAGAGCTATCTCACCTGGAAGGGCATCGAGGCGACGGAAAAAATCGCCAAGAGCCCCAACACGAAGATCATCATCATCGGAAGCGGCAAAAACGGCCTTCCGGTCATCCTGAATGCCGAATCCGGCTCGGGACGCTGACCCGGGTCCACGGACGTGACGGTGAAGTGCCAAAACCATAGGCCAAGGAGGTTCCAGTGACGACGAAGAGGGAGTTGGCGGAAGGGGACAAGGCGCCGGATTTTTCGGCGGAGGCGGTGGGAGGGGCTTCCCCCCGGGTGGCGCTTTCCGATTTTGCCGGAAAAACGGTCGTTCTCTATTTCTATCCCAAGGACGACACCCCGGGATGCACCACCGAAGCCTGCGACTTCCGGGATTCGGAGCGGATCCTGACCGACCGGGGGATCGTGGTCCTCGGGGTCTCGAAGGATTCTCCGGCGAGCCACGAGAAATTCCGCAAGAAGTACGGCCTCCCCTTCCCGCTTCTCTCAGATCCCGACGGAAAAATCTGCGAGGCCTACGGCGTGATCAAGGAAAAGACCATGTACGGGGTCAAGCGTCTGGGCATCGACCGGAGCACCTTCGTGATCGGCCCGGACGGCCGGATCCTCCGGGTCTTCCGGGGAGTGAAGGTGGCGGGCCATGTGTCGGCCGTCATGGCGGCGATCGAAAAGGAAAAGTGACAAGAAGGTCAGGAGAAATTCTCCCGCCCCCTCTCTTTTCCGGAGAATAATTTTTGTAGTCTGACAATGAAGAGACCTGAAGACCCCTCCTGACTATGGGCCCTCTGGCAGCGGCGGAGGGGGGTGCCGGCTTGCAGGTCCCAGACCTGTTCCTTCCGGGGAGACCGGCAGAAGCCCCTCTCCGACCGGAAGACCTCCTTTCCGTGGGGGGGGAATGGAAAAGGACCGGACCGAAACGCGTCCCTGAACATTTTGAGACTTGGCCTTAAGTCTCGGGTCTGCCCTCCGGACACTCCGGCGCCTTGGCCGGGGAGGCCTCACATTTCCTCTATCTCACAGCTTCCTGGTTGGTTTTTGGAACAGGATCTTTTCGAATTGACATTTGCCCGCGCATTCCCCTTCTTAGGCCACAAGCCAAGAGGGGGTCAAGCGGGCGGTTTGGCTTTGCGCGGTTGTTCCTTGGTCCCTTGGCTTTCGACATAACGGCGGACGGTTTCCAGTGTCGCCTCGCCCACGCTTCCGACATAGTAGGCCCGATGCCAGAAATACGGCTTCCATTGACATCCTCCCCTTCCTTACCGCTTTCGCGGCGAGCGAAGCGAGAGGGAGGGGAGGATGTCAATCGAAAACTTTTTCATGAATGGATTTCCGAAAGGCTTCGTAAGGAGGGGATGGATGTTCGGTGATGCTGTCAGACGCTGGAGTGTTGTGGCAGGAATTTGGGGAGCCTTTTATGGGACGGCAGTGGCCGCTCCTCTCTCCGAATCTCCTCGGGAGGAATGGACACTTGTCAGGGAGATTCCT
>DAIBTC010000096.1 GCA_027415345.1 Nitrospirota bacterium | reverse complement strand
CGACTCCTTAAGCCGGTCACGGATGGCATCGGCCTTTGTGAAGTCGCGATTTTTCCGGGCCTCCTCCCGAAGGGTGACAAGACGGACTATTTCCTCTTCGGGGACCTTCGAGGGGCCCTTTGATCCCGTCTCCCGAAGGCCGCTCACCCAGCGGGACGGATCGACCCTTAGGATTCCCATCGTCCTTCCGGCCAGATCCAAGAGGGTCCGGACGCCCTCGGGAGCGACCGGGGCCTGGCCCGACCGCCCGGAGGCAAGCCAGGGGTTGATCCGGCTTTTCGCCGCATGAAGGACAGAAAGGGCCACCGGGGTGTCGAGATCGGCGGAAAGGGCGTCCATGAAGGGCCCCACGAATTCCCGCCCTTCGTCATTTGTTCGCGTCTCCTGGGCCTCATCCTCCGAAAGGAGTGCCAGGCACTGGTAGAGTCCGTCCAGGGCAAGCTTTGCCGAGGCCAGGGCCTGTTCGGTAAAGTCCACGGGAGAGCGATAGTGGGTGGAGAGGAAGAAATACCGAAGCCACTCCCGGGTCACCTCCTCCGGATAGGGAGATTCCTCGAAGAAGCTCCGGATCTGGCGGGTGTTTCCCAGGGACTTGGACATCTTCGACTCCCGGGTCGTGACAAATCCGTTGTGCACCCACATCCGGGAAAAGGTCACGCCGGTCGCCGCCTCGCTCTGGGCCCGCTCGTTTTCATGATGCGGAAACATGAGATCCATTCCTCCGCCATGAATGTCGATCGTCTCGCCAAGTTCGGAGAGGGACATGGCGGAGCATTCGATGTGCCATCCGGGGCGCCCCTCTCCAAAAAATGCCGGATAAGAAGGTTCTCCGATTTTCGCTCCTTTCCAGAGAGCAAAATCCAGAGGATCCTCCTTCTCCTCTCCCGGCTCGATGCGGGCCCCGGCCAGGAGATCCGAGAGAACCTGGTGGGACAACTCTCCGTAACCGGGAAACTTCCGGACCCGAAAGTAGACATCGCCTCCCGAAGGATAGGCGGCCCCCACGGAGAGGAGGCGTTCGATCAGGGTGACCATGCCGGAAAGAAACTCCGTTGCCCGCGGCTCGGCCATGGGAGAGAGGATCCCGAGGCGGGCCATGTCCCGGTGGAAGGAGTCGATGTAGCGGTCCGTGATCTCGGAGATGGGACGGCCGGCCTCCCGGGCCTTGCGGATGATCTTGTCGTCGATGTCGGTGATGTTTCTCACATAACGGACCCTGTGGCCCGTCTCGAGAAAGAGACGGTGAAGGGTATCGAAGACCATCTGGCTCCGGGCGTGGCCCAGATGGCAGTCGTCGTAGACGGTGACCCCGCAGACGTACATCCGGACTTCACCCGGAGTCTGGGGAACGAAGGGCTCGATCGTTCGGGTCAGGGAATTGTAGAGCCGGATTCCGGAAGAGGTCATGGGGCCAAGGCTCACGGAGAAAAAGGGTGGGCCCCGAAGCATTGTGACCGGGAGGGCTCCTCCGTCTCTTCCCAGGACCGGAAGCGGGAAAGGGACGGGTAATGGGTCAGGTCGAGGTGGAGGGGGGTCACCGAGACATATCCGTGGTCCACGGCGTGGAGGTCGGACTGGGGGTCCGGCTCGTAATCCTTGGGAGAGAGCCCGATCCAGTAGTAGGGACGGCCCCGGGGATCCTCCTTGCGGATGATGTCTCCTGAACCGAAAACCCTCTTGCCGAGCCGGGTGACACGGATCCCGGCCACTCCGGAAAGGGGCCTGTCGGGAATGTTGACGGAAAAGAGGACCGAGGAGGCGGGGGCCGACTCCATCATCCGCCGCACCAGGAGACGGACAAAGTGACGGGCCGTTTCGAAGGCCAGGGGCCGGGAAGGGTCCTCGGGAACAGTCAGGGAGAAGGCCATGGACGGAACCCCCAGGATCGATCCCTCGAAAGCGGCGGACACCGTTCCCGAGTAGGTGACGTCGTCGGCCATGTTCGCCCCGTGGTTGATCCCCGAGAGAAGAAAGTCCGGCTTTCGGGGGAGGATGGTGAAGATGGCCAGGTTCACGCAGTCGGTCGGGGTCCCTGAAACGGCGAAGTGGCGGGGAGAGCGTTCGTATATCCGCAGAGGCTTGTGAAGGGTCAGGGCGTGGGAGGCCGCCGACCTTTCATTTTCAGGGGCCACCACATAGACCTCCCCCATCTCGCGGACGGCCTCTTCAAGGACCGCGATCCCGCGGGAATCGATCCCGTCGTCGTTCGACAGGAGAATCAGTGGCCGGGAATCAGAGGCCATCGGGAAGGGTCCGGGAGAAAGACCTGAAAATAAAGGGAGAAATCAGGGAAGAAACGATCACCAGGAAAGTCCTTTCGGGCGGAACTCCGGGATAACGGACAAGGAAAGGGCCCACAAGGGAAAAGTCCCCGGAACAAAAAATCACCGGATCTAATCAGGAGTGCTCCTGCAGTCGGCAAGGGAATCAAAAATGGTCGGGGCGAAAGGATTTGAACCTTCGACCACTCCCACCCCAAGGGAGTGCGCTACCAGGCTGCGCCACGCCCCGATTGACAGATAAGAAGGGGAAATCTCCCGTTCAGGCGATTTCCCGGTCATTGGCAGACAAGATTGCCAGACCCTTGCGGATCTCCAGCAACAGACCTTCGACGGTGGGGGCGTCGAGTGCCGGAGGCCGCTTTTCCAAAATACTGCGAACGCTGGGAACGGAGCGACCTTCGTTTCGCAGGAGCTCGATGATGCGGATAAGGAAGCTCAGATCGGCCTCCGAATACTCCCGGTGCCCCCCCTTGGTCTTGGAGGGAGCCAGCATGGGAAAGGCCTTTTCCCAGGAACGCAGTGTTGCTACCGGGATACCCAGAAGAGTCGAGGCCTCCCCGATTTTGTACTTTCGGCCCGATACCCTCACGGTCTCCAGCTTTCTCCCGGAGGAGCAAAGGACTCCAGGATCAGACGGACTTTTTCCGCGGCGAGGTGGTTTTTTTCGGAGTCTCTTCCTCTCCCCAGAAATGGCGGGTGGGACGAAAGACAACCACGCGGTGGCTCTTGATGAGAAGAGGCTCGCCCGTCTTTGGATTTCGGCCAAGGCGGTCTTCGCGCTTTCGGACTTCAAAGGTTCCGAAGCCGGTCAGCTTCACGGATTCCCCCGAAAGGACCGCCTGGGTGATCTCCTCGATCACAAAGTCCAGGGCTTCTCGAACAGTCTTCCTGGGAAGGCCCGCACCGCCCCCATGGCTGCGCGTATACTCGACGATATCGGTACGATTCAAGGGAAACCTCCTTATTTCGGATGATAATCATACGAAGAAGTGCCGGTCATGTCAACCGGTCGGACGAAAAAGAGTCAAAGAAGACCAATTCTTTCCCAAATTTTTCCGGAAGAGACAGAGAATCGCCCCCGGGGAAAGGGTCGTCCGGGGGAGATCAGGCCTCATCCTCCCCGGAGGACGGAAGACTCCTTTCCGTGTGGCGCCCGGGAAAGCAGATCCCCCGGCGGCTCCCAAGGACGAAGTCGATGATCTCACCGATCTCGGAGGAGTCCCTGTCCGCCTTGGAGAGCCGCTCCCGGTCGAGTGTCCCCGTGAGAAGATAGTCCCGGTAGAAGGCGGAAATCCGGGCGATCGTTTCCCGGGAAAATCCCGCCCGTCTGAGCCCCACCCGGTTGATTGTCCGGAGGGTATGGGTCCCGTCCATGATGGCGAAGGGAGGAACGTCCCGGCTCGTGCGGGAGCCTCCGCGCAAAAGGGCTAGCCGGCCGATGCGGATGAACTGGTGGACCAGGACGCCTCCTGACAGGAAGGCTCCGGCTCCCACCGAGACATGGCCCGCCAGAAGGACCCCATTGGCCAGGATCGCGCGGTCCCCGACCTGGCAGTTGTGGGCCACGTGGCTTCCCGCCATCAGGAGAGTCCCGCTCCCGATGAGGGTCCGGGAATGCTCCTTCGTCCCCCGATGGATGGTGACATACTCGCGGATCTCGTTTTCATCCCCGATCACCGTCTCGGAGACACCTCCCCCAAAGGAATGGTCCTGGGGCTCGTGGCCGATGATCGCCCCCATATGGACGCGGTTCCGCTCCCCCATGGTCACATGGGGGCCTAGGGAAACCCGTTCCATGAGGATGGTTCCCGCCCCGATCCGGGAAGGTCCCCGGAGGACGCAGAAGGGTCCGATCCGGACATTCTCCCCCAGTTCGACGGAGGGGTCGATCACGGTGGAAGGATGGATACTAGCCTTCAAACCGTCGCGCCTCGGAGACCAGGAGATAATACTCGATGCTGTCCTTAAGGGCCAGAAGACTGGCTTCGATGACATTTTCCGAGACCCCGACCGTTCCCCATTTCCGGTGTCCGTCGGACGATTCGACGAGGACCCGGACCCGGGAGGCTGTCCCCTGGCTCCCGGAGAGCACCCTGACCTTGTAGTCGAGCAGAATGATGTGCCTGACCTCAGGGTAGAAGGCCCCGAGGGCCTTCCTGAGGGCGTTGTCGAGGGCGTTGACGGGCCCGTTGCCAAGAGCCGCGGTGTGTTCGAAGGAGGAACCCACCCGGATCCGGACCGTTGCCTCGGAGTAACCCGTGGCCGGATCCTCCCCCTTCCCCATGCCGATCCGGAAAAAGTCGAGGGAGAAATAGGGCCGGAAGGAGGCCATGGCTTCCCGCATGAGGAGCTCGAAGGAGGCTTCGGCCCCCTCGAACTGGTATCCGGCGAACTCCATTTCTTTAAGACGCGTCAGGAGACCCGACAGGTGATGGTCTCCGTCCTCGACGATAAGACCATACTGGCGGGCCTTTTCGACGAGATTTGATCGTCCGGACTGCTCGGAAAGAAGGATCCTCTGTCGGTTGCCGACCGATTCGGGGACAATGTGCTCATAGGCCCGGGAGACCTTGCGGACCGCATGGACATGGACCCCTGCCTTGTGGGCAAAGGCCGAATCCCCCACATAGGGCATGTTTTTCGGAAGGGGACGGTTGGCCAGTTCGAAGACGAAGGCCGCCGCATCCCGCAGGCGGGCCAGGGACTCCTTCCCGACAACCGGGAATCCCATCTTGAAGACAAGATTGGGAATGACCGAGATCAGGTTGGCATTTCCGCACCGCTCGCCGATTCCGTCGATCGTCCCATGGATCTGGCGGGCCCCCGCCGAAACAGCTGCCAGGGAGTTGGCTACGGCAAGCTCGGAGTCGTTGTGGGCGTGAATGCCGACCTTCCCCCCCAGGATGGCCGCCACATGTCTTGTCGCGGCCTCGACCTGCCAGGGCAGGCTTCCCCCGTTGGTGTCGCAGAGCACAATCCAGTCGGCCCCGGCCTTTTTGGCCGCCTCGACGGTCCGGAGGGCAAATTCCGCATCCTCTCCGTAACCGTCGAAAAAGTGTTCGGCGTCGTAGACGACCTCCTTGTCGTGCTGCTTCAGGTAGTCGACTGTTTCGGCGATCATGGCGATGTTCTGCTCTTCGGAGAGTCCGAGGATCTCCCGCACATGGAGGCGCCAGGACTTTCCGAAGATCGTGACGACCGGGGTTCCGGCGGCGAGAAGATCCCGGACGACCGGATCGTCGGAGACCCTGTTAGCCGCCCTCCGGGTGCTTCCGAAGGCCGCGATGCGGGCATGGACAAGGGGTATCTCCCGGACCCGGGCGAAGAACTCCTGGTCCTTGGGATTGGCTCCTGGCCATCCGCCTTCGATGTAGCCGATTTCCAGGGAGTCGAGAAGGGAGACGATCCGGAGCTTGTCCTCAAGGGTGAAGGCGATGTCCTCCATCTGGGAGCCGTCCCGGAGGGTCGTGTCATAGAGCATGACCGTTCCCGGAGCGCTATCCACGGACGGGCTCTCCGGAGTCGGCCCGGTCGAGGCCGAAGGACTGGTGCACGACCCGGGCCGCAAGCTCCCCGTACTTTTCGTCGATCAGGCAGGAGATCTTGATCTCGGAAGTCGAAATCATCAGGATGTTGATCCCTTCGGAGGCCAGGGTCTCGAACATGCGGGCCGCCACTCCGGAGTGTGATCGCATGCCCACGCCGACAATGGAGATCTTGCTGATGTCCTCCCGGCTCCGGACCTCT
>DAIBTC010000095.1 GCA_027415345.1 Nitrospirota bacterium | reverse complement strand
GATCTCCGGAACCGGCGAACCCGCTCGTCAATCCTTGTCTCCTCAGGTGGAAAGAACATCCTGGTGGACACCGCCCCCGCTCTTCGTTTCCAGGCCCTTCGGGAAGGCCTTTCCCGGATCGATGCCGTTATTTATACCCATGCCCATGCCGACCATGTCCTGGGGTTGGACGAGCTCCGGACCTTCAATTTCATCATGCAGGAAGAGATTCCCATCTATGCTCCCCCCCGGGTTCTAGAGCGGATACGGGCCATGTTTGCCTATGCCTTTTCCGATGTGAACAAGGAGGGGGTCACCCGGCCCAGGCTTGTGCCCAGGGAACTTCCGGGCCCCATGGAAATCCATGGAGTCTTCGTGACGCCCTTTCTTGTCGAACATGGTCCGGTGATGAACACTGCCCTCCGGATCGGGGACCTGGTCTATCTGACCGACTGCAACGCGGTTCCTCCAGAGGGAAAACGGGTGATGAAGGGCGCTTCCACGATGATCGTGGGGGCGGTCCGCTATGAGCCCCACGAGTCCCACTTCGGGCTTCCCCAGGCAGTAGCCGAGATCTCCGAGGTCGGCCCGCGCCAGGGGTACATCACACACCTGTCCCACCGCATGGACCACGCCACTCTCGAGAAAGAACTCCCTCCCGGAATTCGTCCCGCCTATGACGGGCTCAGGATTGTTGTCTAGTTTTTAGGCACTCCCAAGGGCAGGGAACGGAAAAAGAGGAAGGCCGGACAAGAGAAATCCTTTTCCCGGCCTCCTGTCGTGAGAGGGTAAAGGGATGTGGGCTTCAGCCCTCCCTTCCGTCAGGGGTGGGTTTTCTTCTCAAGCTCGGCCAGGATTCGCTCCGTGAGAGGCACAACCTCCCCCACATCCTTGCCGTAACCGTCCGCACCGATTTCTGTCGCAAACTTTGGCGTCACCACGGCTCCCCCCACCATGATCCTGTAGGGAAGATTACGCTCCCGCACCGTGTCGAGGGCGATCTTCATCTGGATCATCGTCGTGGTCATCAGGGCGGAGAGGGCAATGATCTGAGCCTTCTCCTTCTCCGCTGCCTCGAGGATCGTCTCGAGGGGGACATTCCGCCCGAGGTCGATCACACGGTAACCAAAGTTTCTCAGCATGAGAATGCAGATATTTTTCCCGATGTCGTGGATGTCTCCCTTGACCGTCGCGAAGACAATCGTTCCCTTGGGCTCCGTTGGACCCTTGGCTTCAAGATAGGGCTGGAGGACTTCCACCCCCTTCTTCATGGTATCGGCCCCGGCGATCAGGTGGGGAATGAATTTGAGTCGTTGTCCGAAGAGGTCGCCCAGTTTTCTGATGGCTGGCGTCATGAGGTCGACGAATATCGAGAATGGCGGCGTTCCCGCGGCCAGGGCCTGGCTGACGAGGGGAGCAATCGCCTCGCGTTCCCCCTCGATGATCGCCCGTTCGATCTTTTCAGGTATGGAAAGCGGATGGTCCGGGGTGGATCCGGTTGCGGGAGATCCTGGCTGGGGTCCCGCCGTAGAGGGAATGAGCGGGGTCCAGGAGGCAGCCTTTTCCATGAAAACCCGGCATTCGGGGTCACGGCCTGAGAAGAGGCTTGCCGCGGCCACGGTCTGGTGAAGGAGGGGATCGTAAGGGTCACAGATCGCCCCGTCGAGGCCCGATCCGATGGCCATGGCGAGAAAGGTGTCGTGGACAGTCTTTCGGACGGGAAGTCCGAAGGAGACGTTGGAGAGGCCGACGATCGTCCGGGCGTTCCACTCCGTCTTCAGGATGCGGATCGTCTCGAGTGTCTGCCGGGAGGCCTCCTGGACGGCGGAGACCGTGAGGGCCAGGGTGTCGAAGACGATGTCCTCGGGCCTGAGTCCGTAGCGTTCTGCCGCCCTTAGAATCTTCTCGGCATTCTTGATCCGGTCGATGGCCCTTTCCGGAATGTCCTCGCCGGAGAGGAGGCCGATCACCGCCGCTCCGTAGCGTCGGATCAGGGGGAGAACCTCTTCGATCCGCTCCTCTTCGGCATTGACCGAATTGACCAGGGCCCGGCCGGGGTAGAGGCGAAGTCCCGCCTCGAGCGCCGAGGCAAAGGAGGAGTCGATCACGAGGGGAAGGGAGACCACGTTGCCGATGGCGGTGATGGCCTTTTCCATCATCCGGGCCTCGTCGACCAGGGGAACACCGACATTCACGTCCAGGGCGTGGGCTCCGGCGGCAGCTTCCTTTCTGGCTTCGGCGACGATAAGGTCGGTCCGGCCCTCGGCGATCGCCTCCGAGAAAAGTTTTTTTCCGGTCGGATTGATCTTTTCCCCGATCAGGACGAAGGGGACCCCTTCGCCGAAGGAAAGGACCCGGTTCCGTGAGGAAATCCGGGTCAGCCGGCTCCGGGACCGGGGAACGGGGGAGACTCCCCGGAGCCTTTTTGCGAGAAGGCGGATATAGGCCGGGGTGGTTCCGCAGCATCCTCCGATGATATTGGCTCCGGCGGCCACGAAGGCCGGTGCGAACTCGACCATTTCCTCGGCTCCGGAGGGATAGACGGTCTTTCCGTCCCGGTGGACGGGGAGTCCGGCATTGGGCTCGATGGCGAGGAAGGTGTGGGTAGCCCGTCCCAGCCGTTCGAGGACGGGGACCATCGCCTCAGGGCCCACCGAGCAGTTGAGTCCCATAATTTCGGCTCCGAAGCCTTCAAGGACCGCCGCCACCGTTTCCGGGTCGGAGCCGGAATCAGTGATGCCGTCGGAGTTGAAGGTCATGAGAGCCATGACAGGGAGACCAGGCGCCCCTTCACGAACGCCGATCAGGGCGGCCCGCATTTCCTGGATGTCGAACATCGTCTCGATCGCGATAAGGTCGGCTCCCGCTTCTGCAAGGAGTGAGGCCTGCTCCCGGAAGAGGGAGACGGCCTCCTCGAAGGCGAGGTCGCCAACGGGAGCTATGGTCGTTCCGGAAGGGCCGATGTCTCCGGCGATGTAGGCCTTCCCCTTTGAAGCCCTGCGTGCCAGCTCCACCCCGGCAAAGTTGATCTCCCGGATTCGGGCCTCGGCATTGTATTCGGCCAGTCGGAGACGGGAGGCCCCGAAGGTGTTGGTGAGCAGGATGTTCGATCCGGCGGTGGCGTATTCGGCGTGGACCGCGGCAATCTCCTCCGGCTTTTCAAGGTTCCAGAGATCGGGGGCGTAGCCCGGCGGGAGTCCCCGTCCCTGGAGAAGAGCCCCCATGGATCCGTCGAGAAGAAGAATCTCCTTTTTCAGCCGTTCGAGAATGGGAATCACGTGTCGGTGTCCTCGTCTGTTTTCGATTTGGGTCCTGTTCCCGGTCTTTGCCACCCGATGACGGCGGAGACGGAAAGGCGGGGGAGCATGATGAAGGCTTCGTTTAAGGTGACACCGATCTGGTGTGCGGAGGTCAGGGCCATAACCTCTGTCTGGGAGGAAAGGGGCCAGTCGCCGTACCCCACACCGAAGCGGTAGGTGCGCATGTAGCCGGCCCGGACAATTTCCCGCTCGAGCATCCGGTCGAGCCAGATCCCCATGTAGTCAGCCATCCAGGCCCCGACGCGCTCCAGAAAATAGGCATGGGCCGGCTCGGGGCCGGACAGCCGGTCCACCTCGGTCTCGATCCGTGGACCGATGGTGGCCACGATCAGGGTCGCATAGTCGCAGTGCCTCAAAAGCTTGACCATCTTCTCGCCGATGAAGAGGGTCCCGGTCTCCCGGGTCAGGACCCGCCGGTCCTCGACTCCGGTGATTTCAAGGGTCCGGTAGACGCCCTTTCCCTCAATCATCCGGTAGCCTTCCTCGATGGCCGTCCCGATCGCCTTTTCCATGGCCGGTTCCCCCAGGTCGGCAAGAGAGGCTTTCTTGGGGATCCTCATCTCCCGGAGAATCTGGCGTTCCTCGATTTCGAAAGGAATATTATGGAAAAAGACTGGATGACCCAGTCGGATGGCTGGCATGAGTTCCTTTCCCGGGGCCTTCACCAAAAAGGGACCGCCTTCCATAAAATGGGGACGGTCCCATCGTCGTCTTCAGCCCGTGGTGGGGCAATGGGGCTCCGGGACCCGAGCCCCGGAGCAGAGCGTTCCCGTCCTCAGACGGGCTGGCGCGTCATGGTATCGAAGTTGATAAGCTTCTCGCTTTCCTCGCGGATCTGGTGGTTGATGTGCATCGAGCAGAATTTCGGCCCGCACATGGAGCAGAATTCGGCGTGCTTGAAGGTCTCCTGTGGAAGGGTCTCGTCGTGCATCGAGCGGGCCCGGTCCGGGTCGAGGGAGAGGTCGAACTGGCTCTTCCAGTCGAACTCGTAGCGGGCCTTCGAGAGAAGGTCGTCGCGGTCTCTGGCCCCCGGCCGGTGTCGGGCGACGTCGGCCGCATGAGCCGCGATCTTGTAGGCGATGATCCCGTTCCTCACATCCTCGAGATCGGGAAGGCCCAGATGTTCCTTCGGGGTCACATAACAGAGGAGGGCGGCACCGGCAGTGGCGGCGGCGGTGGCTCCGATGGCCGACGTGATATGGTCGTATCCCGGGGCGATGTCGGTCACGAGGGGTCCCAGAACATAGAAGGGGGCCTCGTGGCAGAGAGTCTGCTGCTTTTCCACATTCATGGGGATCTGATCGTAGGGAACATGGCCGGGACCTTCGATCATCACCTGCACGTCGGCCTCCCAGGCTTTCAGGGTGAGCTCCCCCAGGACCTTGAGTTCGGCGAACTGGGCAGCGTCGGAGGCATCGGCCAGACATCCGGGACGAAGGCCGTCTCCCAGGGAGAGGGAGACGTCGAATTCCCGGCAGATTTCGAGAATGCGGTCAAAGGCGGTGTAAAGGGGGTTTTCCTTGTCATGGCGGAGCATCCACTGGGCCATGAGGGAACCGCCCCGGCTCACGATGCCGGTCAGCCGGGATGCGGTCAGGGGGATGAATTCCCGGAGGAGACCCGCGTGGATGGTCATGTAGTCCACCCCCTGTTCGGCCTGGGCGCGGATCACCCGGATCAGGGCGTCCTCCGTCAGGTCGAGGGGATCGCCCACCTGGTGGATGGCTTCGTAGATCGGAACAGTGCCAAGGGGAATGGGGCTGTTCCTGAGCATGGCCTCACGGATTTCCGGGATCTTGGGCCCGGTCGAAAGGTCCATGACCGTGTCGGCCCCGTGCTTGAGGCAGACGGCAAGCTTGCCGAGCTCGTTTTCGATGTTGGGGACCAGGGAGGAGTTGCCGATGTTCGCGTTGATCTTGCAGGTGATGCCTATTCCGATTCCCATGGGGATAACCTCGGGATGACGGATATTGGCCGGGATGATCATCCGTCCCCGGGCGACCTCGGCTCGGATGAACTCCGGATCGACCTTCTCGACGGAGGCGACATAGTCCATTTCCGGCGTGATCTCGCCCTTCCGGGCATAATGCAGCTGGGTGACCACTCCGGTCCGTCCCTTGACCCACTCATGTCTCATTTTCGATCCCCCCGATAAAGGCTGTATGCATAACGTCCGTTCCCTTCTCAGACCGTCCCGGGAGACTCCCGGTCACTGGCCCGGAGGAGGGCACGAACCTGGCGATGTCGTCCTCTGGCAAGGCATAGCCGGAACGGACTTCCTCCCCATTTTCTGGAAAGCGTCCGGAATCCGTGCCGGCAGGTGCTGAACAGTCTCCTGATTTCATCATGATGGGAGGTTTCTTGTCAATAAAAAACGGGGAAAAAATCATCTGCCGCGGGCCCTGGAGGCCAGCGGGAGAGGCTGTGGTGATAAGAATGGAGTATTCCCTCCGGATCAAAGCCTGACCCTTCCATGATCGGCGACTCCATCTCTCCTCTTCCGTCCCCATCTTCCCGGGAGAAGGCACTCGAAGACCCATCCGGGAGATCCCGCCATTTTTGTCGTTCAGGCGACTTCCCATTTGCCGATAATCATTTTCCAGGCCTCTCCTGCTGAAGATGGGCTTACTTGCTCTGGAATCCGGGTTCAGAGCGGAACTTGTCAGAAGGAGGCAGCTTTTGTAGCGTGAGAAAAAGGCTCCGCCCTCCCCCTTGTGGGTACCGTTCAGGAAGAGATCGGAAATCTCTCCAGGACTCTTCAGAACGCCTCTGCTGGAGTCGCCGAAAGCCCGCGGATGTCGAAGGGGGCCCAGGAGGCCCTGGGGCAGATCCGGGTCGATTTCCCGGCGAATTCTGCTGGAGCTCAAGGGGAGCGTCGAAAAGCAATTCCAGACTATCCGTGACGTCCGGGGCCTTCTCTCCCGGTCTCTGGAGGGATTCGACGAAATAGCCGCCATTTCGGACGAGACAAAGGGCCATATTCGTGCGGTCCGGGAGGGATCGGAGAGCCTC
>DAIBTC010000094.1 GCA_027415345.1 Nitrospirota bacterium | reverse complement strand
TGGGGGGGATCGTTGAGCCGCATGTAGGTCCAGTCGACGGTATAGGAGCGGTGGTGCTCCATGGCCTCCCGGATATGGGCCCCCCTCAGCCGGGCCCGGGTCGTCTGGGGCGGCTTCTCCATGGCGGAGAGGATTTCGGAATCCCCGGCGATCCGGTCCACGCATCCGGCCTTCCTGAGGAGATTGTAGAGCCCTTTCTCCTCATGGACATCATGATACTGGTAGTCCAGCATGGCCAAGGCCGGATCCTCCCAATTTCCCCGTTTCCTGTCGCGGTAACGGGTCAAAAGCCGCCACTTGATCACCCAGTCGATCTCCCGTCCCAGGACAGGTTCGTTCCATTTAGACAGTTCAAAGAGAATTTTCTCCCACAAATCAAGCATATCACGCACGGCCGGCGTCGTCCCCTCCTTGTGGAAAAAATCCCGGCAGGCCTCGAGGTAGGACTCCTGGATCTCGAGGGCCGTCAGCTCGAGACCGGATTCGAGACGGACCCGGACCGAGAGGGTGGGATCCTCCGAGATCTCGCGGATGGCCCGGATGGGATCCTCAAGGGACATCCGGTCGTGAAGCCCGCCCCCCTCGATCACCTCCAGGACCAGGGCCGTTGTTCCGACCTTCAGAAGATCGCTGATCTCGCTCATGTTCGAATCGCCCACGATGATGTGCAGCCGGCGGTATTTCTGCGGATCGGAATGGGGCTCGTCTCTCGTGTTGATGATGGGACGGCTCGAGGTGGTCGAACAGGAAATCTTCTCCCGGATATGAAGAGACCGGGGGCTGATGACGAAGCGGACGCTTTCGTCCGCCTTCCGGACAAGGCCCCCGGCCCCCGTGAGGATCTGGCGGGAGACGAAAAAGGGGATCAGAGTCCGGGAGAGGCGCCAGAAGGTGACGTTGCGGTCGATCAGGTAGTTTTCGTGGCAGCCGTACGAATTCCCGGCCGAATCGGTATTGTTCTTGAGCACGTAGAGATGGCCGTCGATCCCCTCGACCTCGAGCTGGTGGGAGACCGTCTCCACCGCCCGCGAGAGGATCCTCTCCCCGGCCTTGTCATGGATCACCACATCCCGGACCTGGTCGCATTCCGGGGTCGAATATTCGGGGTGGCTTCCGGTGTCCTGGTAGATCCGTCCCCCGTTCGGGAGGAAGGCGTCCCGGGACCAGGAGTTCTGCATGATTCCTTGAAACAGGTATTCCAGGGCCCGCTCCGGGGGAAAAATGCGATCTCCCGTATTGGTGAACAGGAATCCGTATTCGCTTTCGAGTCCCATGATCCGGCGGTGCATCGGGGCCTCCGTTCAGACGGGGATTTCGAGGATCCCGGAAAGGTCCTGCCGCGAAAACCGGCGGAAGGTCCGGCCGACCGCCTTGCGGTCTAGGAGCCCCACCTCCATCTGGTCGACCGGAAGGGGCGCCTCCGAGATTTCCTGAAAGGCCCCCCGGACGATCCGGAGACCTTCGGGCAGAGGAAGGGGGGCCTTGATCCTCTCCCGGAGAAGGGCCCCCAGCTGCTCGGCCCTGCCTCCGACCGCCGTCAGGAGGGGTTCGTCGAAGATCGACCCATCGTAGGAAATCCGGTAGATCTCGTCGGGACGGCCGTCCGTTCCCAGGTCGGCCAGGACGATCTCGACCTCGAGGGGCTTCATCTCCTGGCTGAAGGCCGACCCCAGAAGCTGGGAGTAGGCATTGGCCAGCGAGCGGCCGGTCACGTCCTCCCGGCTGTACATGAAGCCCTTGAGATCGGCATGCCGGATCCCCGCCTTCCTGAGGTTCTCGAACTCGCTGTATTTTCCCACGCCGGCGAAGGCCACCCGGTCGTAGACCTCGGAGATCTTGTAGAGACTGGCCGACGGGTTGTCGGCCGCCAGGAGGATGCCTTCCTGGACCACGAGGACGACCACGGAACGTCCGCGGGAGATGCCCTTCTTGGCATACTCCGCCTTGTCCTGCATGAGCTGTTCGGGAGAGACATAAAAAGGAAGGGCCGCCATCTGCCGCTAGTCCTTTCTCTTTAAGGAGTCGACCAAGTCCCGGTAGTAACGGGCCACCTCGGCCGGTGGAAGCTCGCTTGTCCCCTCCCGGTCCATGGTGAAGACCGAGGGGTAGATCTCCCGGACAAAGTCCGGACCTCCCGTTCCCAGGTCCTCGTCGGCCGCCTCATAGAGGGCGCGAAGGGCGGCCTCGATCGCCTGGGCCCGGGTCATCCCTTCCTTCCAGAGCATCTTGAGGGCATTTCTGGCAAAGAGTCCCCCCGAGCCGTTCGCATGGTAGGCATCCTCCTCGTAGCGCCCGCCGGCGGGATCGTACTTGTAGATCCGCCCGGCGCCGCGTCCGGCGTCATATCCGGCGAAAAGGGGAACCACCACCAGACCCTGCATGGCCATGGGAAGGGCCTCCCGGACCATCTGGGCCAGCTTGTTGGCCTTGCCGTCGGTGGTCAGCATCACCCCCTCGAGCTTTTCGTAATGCTCGATTTCCACCCGGAAGAGGCGGGCCATGTCGATGGCCGGGCCCGCGGCCCCCGCGATCGCCACGCAGGAATAGCGGTCCACCGGGATGACCTTGGAGATGGCCCGGGAGGAGACCTGGTAGCCTTCCGAGGCCTGGCGGTCTCCGGCCATGACCACCCCTCCCTTGTAGCGCACGGCCAGGACCGTGGTCGCATGGGGAACGGGACCGGCCGGCCCCGAGACGGAGCCGGAGAAAGAGGCCGGCTCCCAGTATCCCAGGGACTTGAGGCAGTCGAGAAAGGACGGGGAATCGAAGGGAGAGGCAGAGGACGCAGGACCGGTTCGTTTCACCCTCTATTCCCCGCCTTTCTGGATGAAGGACTTGACGAAGGAGGCCGCATTCTTTTCCAGGACCTCGTCGATCTTGTCGAGAATGTCGTCGGCTTCCTCAGCGACCTTCTTGGCCCTTTCCTGGGCCCCGGCCGGCACTTCCGGCTCGGGAGCCGTCTCTTCGGTTTCGTCCCTCTTCCGTGTCTCTTTTTCCTTCTGGCTCATGACATATCCTCGCTCGTTCCGGTTGGGCCGCCCTTTGAAAGGAGCCCTTCCAGCAGTTGTTTCGCGCTCTGGGCGCGATCGACGATCGCCCCCACCGTCTTCTGGGTCCCCCGGAAGGGATCCGAGAGCGGGATCCGCTTCAGGGAGGGGGTTCCGTCATCCACCACCACCGAACTCCAGGAGGCGGCCACAACCTCCGCAGGAAAGCGCCTGAGGAGGGTCCCCCGGAAGAAGGCCCGGGTATCGGAGGGCGGATGGACGAGGGCATCCTCGATCTCCATCGGATCCAGGAGCCGCTCCACCTCCCCCTTGGCCTCCAGGAGCCGGAAAAGGCCGGTGGAGGAGCGGATATCGTGATACTGGAGGTCGAGCATCCGGAGCCTCGAGTCGTTCTCCGCAAGGCGGCGCGACTCCCGGTAGCGCTCGATCATGCGCCGCTTGATGGCCCAGTCGAGCTCCCGGTCGAGGCCGGAAGGATCCCTCCGGTAGTTTCCGAGACGCCGGAGGACTCCGGCCCACCGCTCCAGAAGATCCATGACCTCCGGATCCATTCCCTCCCGGGAAAACCAGAGCCGGACATTCTCGAGATAGCGTTCCGCGATCCCCAGCACCGTCATCGTCTTTCCGTTCGCCAGGGCGAGAGGCCGGGAAAAGGAGAGGTCGGCCGAGACCTGGTGAAAGGCGGCCACGGGGTCGGCCAGGAGGGGAAAGTCGAGGGGAACTCCCGTCCGGTGGCTCTCCTCGAGGACCCGAAGGACGAGGAGCGTCGAGCCGATCTTTAGGGCCGTGGCGATCTCGGAGCAGTTCGAATCCCCCGTGATCACGTGAAGCCTTCGATAGGCCTCCTTCCGGGAATGGGGTTCGTCCCGGGTGTTGACGATCCCCCGCCGGGAGGTGGTCGAGAGCCCGACCGGGACCTCGAAGAACTCCGCCCGCTGGGAGAGCTGGTAGGAGACCCCCCCCTGCCCCCGGTCGGAGCCGACCTTCCCGGAGCCGCAGAAGACGGTCCGGCTCACCAGGTGGGCGGTCAGCCCCGCGATGATCCGGTCGAAGGGGAGCTCCCGGGAGAGGAGGTAGTTCTCATGGTAACCCCAGGAGTTTCCCCATCCGTCCGAATTGTTTCGAAAAACCCGGAGCGTCCTCCGGCCCGGATCCTCCGCCTCCCAGGCCAGGAGACAGGCCTCCACCAGGCGGTCTCCCGCCCGCTCGAAGCGGACCACGTCCCTAAGGCTCGTGCACTCGGGGGCGGAGTATTCCGGATGGGCGCCGTCCACATACAGGCGTCCCCCATTGTAAAGGGCCCGGTTGGTCCACCGGTTTTCCCGGCGGTCCGGCCGCTCCCGGTCGCCTTCGACGTGGTAGCCCCGGGCATCGAGAAAGGGATCCTCCTCCTCGTAGTCCCAGAGGGCCCCGGAGGCATAGAGCCCGGGAAGGCGGTTGATGAGTTCGTGGGAGATCTCTCCCTGGGCATCCCCGATCGTCCCCGATCCGAAGGAGATCCCGTATTCGACCTCCGTACCGACGATCCGGCCGAAGGAGGGCATTCCCTTTCCTCCCCCGCCGGAAAAAGAGAGGGCCATCTCCCGGGGCAGGGTCACAGGTAGTGCCCCACGGGAATCGTTTCCACCGGCCGCTCCCGGGCCTCCCGGGAGGAGAGGGTCTTGACGCTCGCGATCCGCTCATTCTTGCGTCCGGCAATCCGGGCCCAGTCGTCCGGGTTGGTGGTGTTGGGAAGATCCTCGTTTTCCTGGAACTCCCGGCGAATGGCCTGGGAAAGGTCCTCGAAGGTGAGGCCGGCCGGTGCGATCCCCGAAATCTGGCGCTTGATGGCCGTCTGCTTGGCCCGGGCCACGATTCCTGCGATCATGGCGCCGCTCGAGAAATCCTTGAAATAGAGAACCTCCTTCTCACCGCTGGCATAGGAGACCTCGAGGAAGCGGTTCTCTTCGCTCTTCCGGTACATCGCCTCCACCGTGCGGTCGATCAGGGGCTCGATCGCCTCCGAAGAAGCGCCATACCCCTTTGTCAGGGTCTCGGCCAGGGGAACCTTTCCGGTCAGGTACCGGCGGAAGATGGCCCGGGCCTTGTTTTCGTCGGGCCGGTCGATCCGGATCTTCACGTCGAGGCGGCCCGGACGCAGGATGGCGGGGTCGATGAGATCCTGGCGGTTCGAGGCCCCGATCACGATCACATTCCGCAAACTCTCGACCCCGTCGATCTCGGCCAGAAACTGCGGGACGATGGTGCTCTCCATGTCGGAGGAGACGCCGGTTCCCCGGGTCCGGAAGAGCGAGTCCATCTCGTCGAAGAAGACGATCACCGGATGGCCTTCCTGGGCCTTTTCCCGGGCCCGGGCGAAGACCTCCCGGATCTGGCGCTCCGATTCGCCGACATACTTGTTCAGAAGCTCCGGCCCCTTCACATGCAGGAAGTAGGACCGGGCCTCTCCTCCCCGCTCCGCCATCCGGCGCCCCACCGAATTGGCGACCGCTTTGGCGATCAGGGTCTTCCCGCACCCCGGAGGCCCATAGAGAAGGACCCCCTTGGGAGGGTCGAGCTGGTAGAGGGTGAAGAGCTCCGGATGGAGGAAGGGAAGCTCCACCGCATCCCGGACCATTTCGAGCTCAAGGTCGAGACCGCCGATATCCTCGAAGGTCACGTCGGGGATCTCCTCGATCACCACCTGTCCGACCTCGCTCTTCGGCATCTTCTCGAGGGCGAATCCGGAACGGACGTCCACCATCAGGGGGTCGCCCACCGACAGGGGGCTCTCCGAAAGAAGAGGCGAGAGCAGGACGACCCGGTCGATGCCGGATTCCCCGGAGACCAGGATCCGGTCGTCCACAAGACGCTCCTTCACGGTCATGATCTCTCCCTGCCGCTCTCCGGGGGCCTTTCCCACCACATTGAAGGCCTCGTTCAGAAGGACCGCGTCCCCGGGAGAGATCGAGGCCGGATCGATCGCCCGGTCGATGTTGACCCGCATCTTGCGGCCCGCCACGATGATGTCGACGGAGGGCTCGACATGGGCTCCCCGGACGGAAACTTCCCCCGGAGCCGGAAGGTTGGTTCCGAGGACGACGGCATAGCTGTTGGGGGGGGTGGTCAGGCGGATCAGTTCGTCGCGGAGAGCCTGGATTTCCTTGCGGGCCTTCTTGAGGGTCTCCTCGAGCTTCCGGTTCATTTCGGCCGAGGAATCGAGCATCTCCCGGGTCTCGGCGTGGGAGCGCTCGATCTGCTCAAGGAAGGCGATTCGCCTGCGGAGGCGGAAGATCTCGGACTCCCCCGGATCATCCATCTCGGGGCGCGCTGACCCGGACCGGGGAG
>DAIBTC010000093.1 GCA_027415345.1 Nitrospirota bacterium | reverse complement strand
GTTGACCGGATTTTGTCCCCCTTGTTATTGTGAAGGGATATGAAACGGGAATGGTCCCGGCAAAAGGGAAGACGGATGGGGAAGGAGCCAGTGTGGAAAAGGTGATCATATTGGGAACGGGACCGGCGGGGCTTACGGCCGCCCTTTATACGGCGCGGGCTTTTTTGTCTCCTCTGGTTCTTGAGGGTCCCCAGGCGGGGGGTCAGCTCACCATCACGACCGAGGTCGAGAACTTTCCGGGCTTCCCGGACGGGATCACCGGCCCCGAGCTGATCGAGCGGATGCGGGCCCAGGTTCAGAGGTTCGGGGCCAGAATCGAGCCGGCGGTCATCGAGAGGGTCGAGAGGCGGGAGGGCGGGGGATTCCGGGTCATCACCGAAGAAGGACCGGTTCATGAGAGCTGGACAGTGATCGTGGCCACCGGGGCGTCGGCCAAGTTCCTGGGGCTTCCGTCAGAGAAGGCCCTCATGGGCGCGGGGGTCTCCGCCTGTGCCACCTGTGACGGCTTCTTCTTTCGCGACAAGGAAATCGTCGTGGTCGGCGGAGGGGACACGGCCCTTGAGGAGGCGCTGTTTTTGACCCGTTTCGCCACAACCGTGACCGTCATTCACCGCAGGGAGACCCTTCGGGCCTCCAAGATCATGCAGGAGAAGGCCTTCGAGAACCCGAAGATCCGATTTCTCTGGAACAAGGAGATCCTCGAGATTCTCGACGTCTCGAAACAGCAGGTCACCGGCGTTCGGATCAGGGACACGAAGACCGGCGAGGAATCGATCCACGCCTGCAGCGGCTTTTTCGTGGCCATCGGCCACAGCCCGAACACGGCCTTCCTCCATGGAATGGCGGAAACGGATGGGGTGGGGTACCTGAAGACGACCTCCGGGACCCGGACCAGCATTCCGGGCCTTTTTGCCGCAGGGGATGTCTCCGATCCCGTCTACCGTCAGGCGATCTCGGCTGCAGGCACAGGCTGCATGGCGGCGATCGATGCGGAGCGCTTCCTCGAAGCCTCCGGTGTCGAAAAGAGGTAGCCGCGCTTGAAATTCCTCAAGATTTCGGCCCTGACGGTCTTTCTGGCTCTGGTCTATCTGGGCGGGGACCTCATCGCGAACAACGCCGCCTTCATCAATACCCCGGGCCCCTTTAAGCGGATCCATGTCTATTTCACCCTGAACCGGGCCTGGACCACGGGGGGCTATCCCCTGCCCGAGGTGAGCTCGCAGATATTCTACGGGGATCCGGACAAGCTGATTGCCAACATCACCCACTCAATCGGGAGCTTTTCCGGGTGGCGCATCGAGACGACGACTCCCGGCCACCTCGTTGTCCGGGTCCAGCCCTCCTTCTGGCACTCTGCCTCCCGGCTCGAGGTGACACTGTCTCCCGTGAGGGGGGGGTTGCGGATGGACGTGACCGCGACTTCCCGGTCGGGTTTTCCCGACCTGGGGGCCGACCGGAACTACATCCTGAACCTCTTTCATGAAATCGGAGACGAAAATGCCATCCATCCCCCGGTCTGACCGGCGCCGCCTGCTTTGGACATTTCTCCTGGGAGGGTTCTTCTCCGGATTGTTGTCTGTCGAACCCATGGCCCTGGCCGCTCCCACCCGTCCGCCGGAAGGAGACTCTCCCGGACCGGTGACCCAATACTCCTCCCTTGCGCTTCCGGTGAGCAATTTCGGCTTCAGAGGGGTCGCCCGGGACCGCGCGGGAGCCCTCTATGTGGCCTCGGCGCTCAAAAACGGGATCTATATCCTCCCTCCCTCCTGCCGGAACGAAGACTGCGCGACCCTGATTCCGCTTGAGCCTTCCCTGGGGGATCCCGGGGATGTCGTGGTCGACCCGGAGCGGGGAGGGGCCTATGTCCTTCTGCGTCTCGGGGACCGGGTGACCTATGTTCCTCCCCGGTGTCTCGCGAAATCCTGCCTCCGGACCTTTCGTCTTCCGGAACGTCCGGCCTATCCCTTCCGCGCCGTTTACGACTCCGGAAGGCATCGGCTGGCCGTTCTGGACCGGCTGGGGAAAAGGGTGGTCTTTCTCTCCGGAGACTGCGCCAGCCGCCATTGCCTCTCCTTTTTCCGTCTTCCCTCTTCCGGGTCCCCGTCGGGCATCGCCTACGACCCCAAGAGGGGAGATCTCTGGGTGACCTTTGTCCACCCCGGGGCGATCCTGCGGATCCCGGAAGGCTGCCGGAAGATCTCCTGCTCCGTGGCCCTTCCCGGATCCCTCTATGATCTGGCCCCGGCGGCGCCGGGGATCTCTCCCCGTGAGGACCGTCTCTATCTGAGCCTGAAAAAGGGCGCGGCATTGGGATGGATCGATCTGGGCAAGGCTTCGCCCCCTCTCCGGATCCGGGACCTCGAGCCGACCTCCGGGAGGATTTCGCGCCTTCTGGCCCTTTCCTCGGGGGGAGTCTTCCTGGTGACCGGGGGAACCCACCCCCACGCCGGATTTTTCCGCTCCTCACCGTCCTGTCAGGAGGGATGTTTCGACCTCCGTCTCTTTCCTCTCCCCAACGGGACTCCCGCCTCCCTCTCCCCGGGAGGCAGACAGGGCCTCTGGATGACCGTCGACGATCGGGACGCCCTCTTCCGGATGAGCCTCTCCTGCAACCGGAAGGGTGCCACCCTCTCCCGACAGTGCGTCAGCAAGATTCCCTTTGAAAAGATCGAGACCCTCTACCACTCCCGGTACCACCAGGAGATCCAGGTGCCAAAGGAGCCCTCTCCCGACCTCTCCCGTCCCTCCGACTGACGGCTTTCGGGAGCCAATCCGGAAAGTTCTCCGTGCGACACGGGCCCGGGATCCGATTTAAAGAACCCGAACCGAAAGGAGACCTCCCATGATTTCGAAAAATCGCCCCATCGCCACCCTCTCTCCCGAAGAACGCCTTCTCTCCCTTACCTACGGCGGCCGCTCCTTCTCCCGGGAGATCCCCCGCTTCGAAATTCCCGGGGAAGGAGTTCCCGCCGAGGCGGCCTACCGCCTCATCATCGACGAGCTGAACCTCGACGGAAATCCCGCCCTGAACCTGGCGACCTTCGTCACCACCTGGATGGAGCCCGAGGCCGAACGGCTGATCGGCTCGACCCTCAACAAGAATCTGGTCGACCAGGAGGAATATCCCCAGACGGGTGTGATCCAGGAGCGGGTGGTCAACATGCTTTCGCGTCTTTTCCATGCCCCGAAGGGAGAGGGAGGAATCGGCACCGCGACGGTCGGCTCCTCCGAGGCCATCATGCTGGCCCTCCTCGCCCACAAGACCCGATGGAAAAAGGAGCGCCTCGCCCGGGGCCTTCCCGCCGACCGTCCCAACATCATCGCCTCAAGCGGCGTTCACGTCGTCTGGGAGAAGTTCGCCCGCTACTTCGAAGTCGAGCTCAGGCTCCTTCCGATGGCGGGGGACCGGTTCACCCTCGATCCCGAGGCGGTGGAGAAGGCGGTCGACGAGCGGACCATCTGCGTGGGGGCGATCCTGGGATCGACCTACACCGGCCATCTCGATCCGGTGGAGGAGATCGACCGGGTCCTGTCCAGGGTTCGGGCAAAAAAGGGTTGGGAGATTCCGATCCATGTGGACGGAGCGAGCGGGGGATTCGTCCTTCCCTTCCTGGAACCCGATCTCCGCTGGGACTTCAGGCTTCCCCATGTCCGCTCCATCAATGTCTCCGGCCACAAGTACGGGCTCGTCTACCCGGGGATCGGCTGGCTTCTCTTCCGGGAGGAGGGGGATCTTCCGGAAGAGCTGGTCTTCCGCGTCAATTATCTGGGAGGGGAGGAGGCCACCTACACCCTCAATTTTTCCCGGGGAAGCTCCATGATGCTGGCCCAGTACTACATGCTTCTCCGGCTGGGGGTCGAAGGATACCGGCGCATCCACGCCACCTCGAAGGCCAACGCCCGGTTCCTGGCCGAGAGGATAGATCTCGATCCCAGGTTCAGGGTGGTCGGCCCGGCCGACCACCTCCCGATCGTGACCTTCGAGGTCGCCTCCGGCACAGGATTTTCCGCAACGGATCTATCGGAAAAGATCCGGGAGCGGGGGTGGATCATCCCCGCCTACACCCTTCCTCCCGACCTGGCCGACCGCTCCGTCCTGCGGGTCGTGGTCAAGGAGAATTTCAGCCGGGACATGGCCGATATTCTCCTTTCGGACCTTGACCGGGCCGCGGGCTCCCTGTCGGGCAGAGCCTCCTCCGGACACCGGGTCCGGGGCAGACATGGGGTTTGCTGAATAGGACCGGTTCAGGAATTTTTCCTGAAATCGGGAAATTCGGGGCAGCCGGGAGTCCTCGGGGGTCATCCCGCGCTCCCGTGGCTTCGGAGGCATCACAATCCTAGGCCGTATTTCCGCCGTGACTTTCCCCGGTCCGCTGACTCGGGGGATTCTTGTCTTTTCTTGTCTCGACCGTTAGTCTGGACAAATCTTCCGGGCATTTCGGACCTCCTTCCCCGACTCCTGCCCTGACCGGAAGGTAATCCTTCATAGAAAAGCGCTCAGGAGGGAAAGTCGGGGGCGCGAGGCGGGATTTCCCCGAGGAGACGAAAGGAGAAGCATTTTGGACGACCGAGAGACCCTCTCCCAAAAAGACACGACCTCTCCTCCCTCCCCCGGACCCTCTGCAGCCGAAGGGCGCCGGCGGGTCCGGATCGAGCGGGTCTCCCCTTCGGTCGACGGCGGGAGATACCCGGTCAAGCGGATCCCGGGAGAGCCCCTCGAGGTGGAGGCGGACGTCCTGGCCGACGGCCATGAACCCCTGCGGGTCCTCCTCGAAGTCTCTTATGAGGGAGAGGCCGTCTGGGAGACCCAGCCCATGGTCCCGGAGGGAAACGATCTCTGGACGGGGCGCCTCCTCTTTCGCCGGGAGGGAGTGGCAAGTTTCCGGATCCGGGCCTGGATCAGCGAGGTGGCCCACTGGCAGGACGGCCTTTCAAAAAAGGTCCAGGCCGGACAGCGGGAGGATTTCGAAGCCTGGCTTCTGGAGGGGGCGGAGATCATCCGGGCCCACCTGGCCCGCGCCCCGGGGGGAGCCCGGACCTCCGATCTCATCCAGTGGCTCTCGCTGTGGGAGAAGGAGGGGGATCTGGACCAGAGGGTGGCCATGGCGCTGGACAAACTGGGGGGAGAGGAGGCCGCGGCCTTTCCCGATCCCCGTTTCGTGACCCTCTCGGAGACCTTTCGGGTCCATGTCGAACGGGAGAGGGCCCTCCGGGGCGCCTGGTACGAGTTCTTTCCCAGGAGCTCCGGAACGGTTCCCGGGCTTCACGGAACCCTTAGG
Source organism: Nitrospirota bacterium (assembly GCA_027415345.1). Classification (GTDB taxonomy): domain Bacteria; phylum Nitrospirota; class Leptospirillia; order Leptospirillales; family Leptospirillaceae; genus UBA4572. The sequence goes on along the minus strand of DAIBTC010000093.1, from coordinate 1,256 downwards.
GATGCCGCCCGGCGCCTTCCGGCCATTGCCGCCATGGGATTCGACGTGGTCTATCTCCCCCCCATCCATCCGATCGGCCATGCCTTCCGGAAGGGGCCGAACAACACCCCTGCCGCAACAGGGATTGTCCCGGGGTCTCCCTGGGCGATCGGCTCGGAGGAAGGAGGACACACCGCCATCGATTCCCGGCTGGGAACCATGGCCGACTTCCGGGACTTTCTCCGGACGGCGGAAGCGCTGAAGCTTGAAGTGGCCCTGGACCTGGCCTTCCAGTGCTCGCCCGACCATCCCTATGTCAGGGACCATCCCCAATGGTTCAGGAGACGTCCGGACGGATCGATCCACTATGCGGAGAACCCTCCCAAGAAATACCAGGACATCTATCCCTTCGATTTTTTGTCGGAGGAGTGGGAGGGCCTCTGGCAGGAGCTCCGGCGGGTTGTCCTTTTCTGGGTCGGACACGGGATCCGGCTCTTCCGGGTCGACAACCCCCACACCAAACCCTTCCCTTTCTGGGAGTGGCTTATGAAGGAGGTCCGGGCGGTGGACCCGGGGGTGGTTTTTCTTGCCGAGGCCTTCACGCGTCCGAAGGTCATGTACCATCTGGGCCATATCGGCTTTTCCCAGTCCTACACCTACTTCACCTGGCGGAACACCCGGCGCGAGATCGAGGAGTACCTCACCGAGCTCGTCACGCCCCCCGTCCGGGATGTTTTTCGTCCCAACCTCTGGCCCAATACCCCCGACATCCTCCACGAATACCTGCAGACGGGGGGCCGGCCGGCCTTTCTGGTCCGGCTCGTGCTGGCCGCCACCCTTTCGGCCTCCTACGGGATCTATGGTCCGGCCTTCGAGTGGTGCGAAAACCGTCCCCTCCGGCCGGGAAGCGAGGAATACCTCGATTCGGAAAAATACGAGATCCGGCACTGGCGGCCGGACCCGGAGCACTCCCTGGCCCCGGTCATTGCCCGCATTAACCGGATCCGTCGTGAAAACCCTCCGCTCGGGTGGAACCACACCCTCCGCTTCCATCCCGTCAACAACGACCGGCTCATCGCCTATTCCAAGACCGGAGAAGGTCCCGAGGACTGGATCCTGGTTGTGGTCAATCTCGACCCCCGGTCCCCCCAGGAGGGGTGGCTCACCTTCGATCCCCCCGGAGAGCCCGCCTTCGAGGTCCGGGATCTCATGGACGAGGCCCGCTACGCCTGGACCCCGGGGCCGCGGTTCATCCGCCTCGACCCGACGGATCCCTC
>DAIBTC010000092.1 GCA_027415345.1 Nitrospirota bacterium | reverse complement strand
ATCCGAACGGTCAAGAGAGGATGAGGCAAAAACCGATATTTTCGGTCTGTCGGGAAGTGTCTTGAAAAACTCCATCGCCGCAGAGATCTCGGCAATGACCTCAGATTCCTGAAACACGAAGTCCGTCCACAAGAATCGACGGGCACACAATGGAACTTCTCCTGGAAACATCCGATCCGATTCCCATGATCCCCGAAAACAGAGCGTCCAGCGTTCCGGCTATCGTAAACTCCGAGAGAGGTCCCAGAATCTCTCCACCCCGAACTTCGTAACCGAATGCCCCTCTCGAATAATCTCCGGTGACCGTATTGACTCCGAAACCGATCAGCTCCGTTACCAAGATTCCGTCGCCCATCTGTTTTAAAAGCCCGGAGCGATCTTCCGTTCCGGGAGTCACGATGACATTCGAGGTTCCGACGACGGGAGCGTCCCCCAGGGAACGAACGGCATTTCCTGTTGTTTTATGGCCGGTTTTCCGGGCGGAATAACTATCGAAAAGGAACCCGTTCAAAATACCACCGGAAAGGATTTCCTTTTTTGCGACACGAACGCCCTCTCCGTCAAACGGACGGCTCCCGAAGCCTCCCGGAAGGAAGGGGTCCTCCGTGAGGGTCAAAAGGGAAGAAGCGACCTTCGATCCTTCACGACCTTTCAGGTAAGTGGCGTCCCTGTAAAGAGCGTGCCCCGATATTGCCGACAGTAGATGGCCAATGAGCGAACGGGCATTTTCCGGATCAAAGAGGATCCGGGCATTTCCGGTCTTTGGCCTTTTGGGGTTCAGTCTCGAAATGGCACGTCTTGAAGACTCGGCCCCAATCGCTCCGGGAGAATCAAGGTCCCTGAAAAAGGGGCGCTGGTCATACCAATAGTCCCGTTCCATCGAGTCGCCTTCTTTTGCGATGGAGGTCACTGACAACGCATAGTTCGTCCGGCTTGTTCCACCGAGAAATCCCCTCGTGTTTCCCATCTGTCGGGTCATTCGGCTGGACTGGAATTCCGCACCTTCCGAAGACGAGATTCGGCTGTCGTAGGAAAGGGCCGCCTTCTCGCAGGAAAGGGCCAGATCCAGCCGAAGCTTCGCTGAGGGGGCATCCCGACCATCATCTTCAAGCAGAAGATCCGGAAAAGGCCTGCGAAATTCAAGATCCTCAGGATCGGGAAGACCGGAATGGGCATCTGGAGCGGTTTCCCCCGCGAGACGCACCGCTTCCCTCACCAGATCCGAAAGGGAGTCCCTGTTCAGATCGGAAGTGGAGACAATCGCCTGGGATTGCCCACGAAAGACTCGAATCCCCATTCCCCTGCTCATGCTTCGGTGGACCTTCTCCACATCACCCTTCCGGACGGAAATGGAGTAATCGTCGCTTGTCACATAAAGCGCATCCGCATCGGTTGCGCCAAGTTTTTTGGCTTCCGACAGCACAAATGAAAGGATATCTTCTCCCTGTGCGACTTTTTCGACGGCATCGTCGCTCATGCTGTGCCTCCTACTGTCAATTCTTCCACCATAATGGTCGGCAGACCCACTCCGACCGGAACGGACTGTCCGTCTTTACCGCATGTCCCCACCCCGGAATCGAGAGACATATCCGATCCCACCATCGAAACCTTCGTCAACACTTCAGGACCGCTGCCGATCAGTGTTGCCCCCCGGACAGGATAAAGGATCCGCCCCTTCTCGACGTAATAAGCTTCCGATGTCGAAAAGACGAATTTTCCGGAGGTGATGTCAACCTGGCCTCCACCGAAATTGACTGCATAGATCCCGCGATCGAGACTCTCGAGGATTTCTTTCGGATCGGAATCCCCCCCGAGCATGCTGGTATTCGTCATTCTTGGCATCGGAACGTGGGCGTAGGATTCCCTGCGGCCATTCCCCGTGACCTTCATCCCCATCAGACGGGCATTATGACGGTCCTGCAGATACCCCCGAAGGATCCCCTTTTCGATCAAAACGGTTCTTGAGGTCGGGGTTCCCTCGTCATCGACATTCAGGGATCCCCTTCTCCCCGGAATCGTCCCATCGTCGATCACCGTGCAGAGGGAGGATGCGACCTTTTCACCAATTCTTCCGGAAAAGGCCGATGTTCCCTTCCGATTGAAATCCCCTTCAAGTCCATGCCCAACCGCTTCATGAAGAAGGATCCCCGGCCAACCCGGTCCAAGGACAACCGGCATCGTCCCGGACGGACAATCACGGGCATCCAGATTCACGATCGCCTGACGGGCCGCTTCCCGTGCCCCCAGCCTGATGCGTTCAATGTCCGGGATATCGGAAAAAGGAACCCTGCCGCCAAAGCCGTAGGAACCGGTCTGGCGATTTTTTTCACTTTGAGCGATCACCGTAATGTTGAAGCGGTAAAGAGGCCTCAGATCCGTTGAAAGCTGGCCATCTTCACGGACGGTAAGGACAGACTTCACTTCGGTCGCCAAAGACACCATGACCTGTTTCACACGATGGTCATAGGCCCTGGCGGTACGATCCGCTTCAGAGAGGAGCTCTCTCCTCACATCTGTTGGCAGAACAAGCCCTTCTTTGGTGACCGGGTAAAGCTCATGTGTCCGAACCATTTTCCCGACAGGAGACCTTGCAGCACCCTCCCCTCCATGAAGGGCAATCTCCCGGGCTGTCGCCATCGTCAGATGAAGCATCTTGGGATCGATTTCCTCCGTCAGGGCAAATCCTGTTTTCTCTCCTGAGATGATCCTCGCACCCGCTCCCTGGGAAATATGGCTCCCCGCCTTTTTAACAATTCCTTCCTCAAGGCTCATCGTTTCCGAAACAGTATGTTCGAAGTACAGATCGGCAAAATCGATATGGCTTCCCGCTGCCAGATTCATCACCGAGTCCAAAACGTCCGGCGACGCCCCAAAGCGGTGTTCAAAAAATCCTGCCAGGTCTCGTCCTGATTCCTGACTTCCCATGTTGGAACCTTTCGATATGGACATCTTTGCCCCCCAAATGCACAATGGTAGCGACTTCAAGAACATAAATTCCCCAAAAAACAGACCGGACAGGGTCTTGGATCGGTCCAATTCCGCCGGCCCCCGAAAACACATGTCTCTCCACTATATAGGGACGCCGTTCCCTGGATCAAGGAGGAGCCCGGAATGACAGACATTTCCGACCATGATCAACCATCTTCGGAGAGGATCAGGGTCCTCCTCGAAGGTGCCCGACAGAACGGAGCCTTTCCGGGAGCGGTCCTCCTCTGGGGAGTGGCATCCGGTCAATACTCCTTCCTCTGCTCGGGTGTCCTGAGAAAAGATATTCCCGGAGCTCCCGTTACCGAAAAAACGCTCTTTGACCTGGCTTCACTGACCAAACCATTGGTCACAGCCACACTGTCCCTTCTGGCGACACAAGAAGGGCTCATATCCCCTTCCACTCCACTGGATGAACTGATGTCCCTGCCAGGCAGACATTTTCTCGCAAGACAGCCTTTCTCCCGGCTTCTCTCCCACTCATCGGGCCTTCTCTCCTGGGCTCCTCTTTACAGGGAGATCCCTCCAGACAATCCCGCTCTCTTCAGGGAGATTCTCGAACAGAAGATCCTGGATCTCCCCCCCGACTACACTCCGGGGACAACGGCCAGATATTCGGACTTCGGATATATCCTGGCGGGAAGAATCATCGAAAGGATTTACGGAAACAGGAGTCTTGCCAGTTTATTCAAGGAAAAAGTCACCGAACCTCTTCAGATCCTCAATACCGGGTTCATCGAAACTGGAGAGGCAAGCCCTTTGAGGATGCAGTCGATCGCATCCACCGAAATGATCGAAGGGGCCGGGATTCCGTTTACGGGAATTGTCCATGATGAGCATGCCCGATACATGGGAGGGGTTTCCGGACACGCCGGACTGTTTGGAAGCGCCTTGTCGGTCTGGAAGCTTGTCTTGCCATGGATGGGAAAGGGGACTTTTTTTGATCCGGCCATCCTTGCCGATTTCAGAAGAAAACAGCCAGAGATTTCATGGACCTGCGGCTGGGACACCCCGACAGGCGACTCCCAGTCCGGACACCTGTTCTCTGAAAAGGCCATAGGACATCTGGGCTATACAGGAACTTCGATCTGGATGGAGCCCGGAAACGGACGGATCATCATCCTTTTGACCAACCGGGTCCATCCTTCCAGAACTCAAAATCTGTTAAAGATCTGGCGACCAAGAATCCACGACGCCGTCATGGAATGCGGCTTCGACTAGATCTTTCCGATCGCTTCGAGGAGGGGAATATGATCCGGATCGTAACCCGCTCCGTTCTGAAAAAGAGGATCCATCCTGTCGAATCGCCCAAATGGATCCATCCCCAAAAGGCTTCCCCCAAAGATCCCGATCCAGTCCGATTTCCGGAGAACGGGCCTCTCCCGGATCTTCCGGTCGGGATTGCAGCCCATCTTGAGAATGCCGAGCCCCCCCAAGAGAACCAGACGCAGTTCGAGGGAGAGACGGAATCCGACTTTGGAGGGCAAATCCCTTCCCCGATAAAAAAGACCTCCCGTAAATCCGTCAAGCCTTTTCAGAAGCATGAGGTGGCGTTCATCGGAGAGTTCAAAGAGCTCTCTCTCGGACAGATGACAGGCAGCAAGCTCATCCTTGGGAACATAGATACGGTCCTTTTTTCGGTCAACATCGATATCCTGCCAGAAGTTGGCCAACTGGAGAGCCGTACAAATCGCATCGGAAGATTTGAAGAGAGCTTCATCGCGATACCCATGAACCCATAAAAGGAGCCTTCCCACCGGATTGGCGGACAGTCTCGAATACCCCAGAAGGTCTTCGAAGGATTGATGTCTCGTTACCACACGATCCCGTTCGAAGGCCCGAATCAGATGATCCAGCCATTCGACAGGAAGGGAAAACTCCCGGATCACATCGGAAAGGGCCCGAAAAACGGGATGATCCACAGGGCCTGAAGCCGCCTGAAAAAGAAGCTCCCTCCAATTGGACAGTTTCTCCATGGCTTCGCGAGTATCGGGAATCTCATCTGCAAAATCATCTGCCGTCCTGGCAAAGGCATAGATGACAGCGATCGGTAGTCTCGTCGACTTGGGAAGGAGAGACGAGGCAACAGGAAAATTTTCGTAATGGCTCTCGGCCATCTGTTTGCAATAGGAAAACGAATCCGTCAGGGAAATCATGACCGGACTTCTCCACGGGAAAGCTTCGGGAACAGAAGGTCCCCGAGAAGATGGGCAGATCGGACAGCGCCTTCCATCGTTGCAGGAAGCCCTGTGTCCGTTGCATCGCCACAGAGCCACATATTGGACACCCCTGTCTGGTTGGACGGTCGATAAAGAGATTGGCCGGGACCGAGGATCGGAGTGGACATTCGCTCCCGAATGACACGGTGGTGCAGCAGGTCAGGCAGGACAGGCTGCCCGGAGAAGCGACGGACGGCCTCGAGTGCGGATTGAAGCCACTCCTCTTCGGATCTCTCGTCTTTGGCGTCCACCCCTGAAATGGTCAGGGACAAAAAGGTTCCCTCCAGCCGATTTCTGCCATCTTCATAGGAAATATCCAGATAACTTGCTCCGTCCGGAGAGATCTCCGTCGTTCTTTCCGGACGGGCCATGAGGTCCTTGTTGAAAACCCAATGAACAGGTCCGTTCATAAAGCCTCCAATGGCCGGAAGGGCAAGAGGACGTGAAAACCAGAGGTGAATGGAAACAATTCCCGAAGAAAAGGAAAGGCGCATGATATTTTGGCAAAGCTCCCCTTGCATCATCTCGATGGGGAAAACCTTCTCGAGAGACCATGGAGGCATGGCCAACACCAGATGATCATTCGGGGACAATTCCAGTTTGTTCTCCCCCGCAACAATCGATGTGACCTGATTGCCCTCGAGACAGATCCTGCCAACAGCACTTTTCAACCTCACGTCAACTCCCCTCCTTTCAAAGAGGGCAAGTGCCGGATCGATCACAAGATCCCTGTGGCTCACAGTACTCCAGCCGATCAGGGACGGACCACCAGATCCCAGTAGCGTTTCCCTAAGAATCCGCAAAAGAAGCGCCGCACTGACATCAGAAGAAGGGAGGTTCGTTGCGGAGACCACCAGAAGTTCCCAAAAGCGGTCGATCGACTCTTTCGTTGCACCGCACTGGAGAAGGAAGGTTCTTGCGTCGAGATGGTCGACGGACTCCTCTTTGAGCCCCCCGGAAGACATTCTGGCCCCTGCCTTCAGCATGGATATCCGTGACCCAAGAGAAAGGCCGGAAAAGGAGAGAACACCCAAAAGACCGCCAATCTTTCCAAGTTTGGGATCAAGGCTAAAGCGATGGGATTGGTTTTTCTCATCCAGAAGTTCAATCGAAAAGGGGGTTGGAAAGACAACACGATTTCTGGTGCCAAGCCTGTCCAGGAAGGAAAGCATGGAAGAATAGACATCCATGAACAGGTGCTGGCCATTATCGGCCCACTGCCCCGTATGGCTCTCCCGGTAGGAAGAGACTCTTCCTCCGGGAGACGGTCTTCCCTCCAGAAGTACGATCCGGACGGGCTTCCCCCGTTCCGGGCGGGAAAGGGATTCAGCCAGGGCCATCC
>DAIBTC010000091.1 GCA_027415345.1 Nitrospirota bacterium | reverse complement strand
TTCATGCGGGACTTCCGTACGGGGGAGGTCCGGAGGATCGATCCCCGTCTCCTCGATCTTCTTTTTCTTGCCCGGATCCGCCTGGGGTCCCGCCAGCCGATTCACCTCATCTCCGGATACCGCTCTCCAAAAACCAACGCCATGCTCCGCCGCCATTCGAAAGGGGTTGCCCGGCACAGCCTTCACATGGAGGGAAAGGCGGCGGATATCCGGATTCCGGGAGTCTCGCTCGAGCACCTGAGGCGGGTGGCGCTCTCCCTCTCCGCCGGGGGGGTCGGCTACTATCCCCACCTCGACTTTGTCCATATGGATACGGGGCGAGTCCGGTGGTGGCAGGGACGCTAGCGGGCCGCACATTCCCGGACAGGCATTGATCCTTTTGAACCGGAGACTTGCATGACAGAAGACTCCTCCAAGGGTATCGGCCATATCACGGAGGTTCTGGGCCCTGTCGCGACTCTGGCCTGCCACCCCCTTCCCCCGCTTCGCCAGGCGCTGTCTGTGACCACCGCCACCGACCGCTATCTGCTTGAAGTCAACCAGCATCTCGATGAAGGCCATGTCCAGGCGATCGTCCTCCACACCTCCCGGGGGCTCCGGTACGGCCTCAGGGCCGATGACACCGGAGGACCGATCCGGGTTCCGGTCTCCCCCTCCTGTCTCGGCCGTCTGCTCGACATCTTCGGGGATCCTCTCGACGGGGGGCCGCCGCTGCCCGACCAGGACAGAAGAAGCATCTTTGGAGAGCCCACGCCCCTTTTCGAGACAAAGGCGGGACGGGGGATTCTGGAGACGGGCATCAAGGCCATCGATCTCCTGTTTCCCTTCATCCGGGGCGGAAAGACCGGGCTCTTTGGCGGGGCTGGAGTGGGAAAGACAGTCCTTATCATGGAATTCATGCATTCCGTCGCCACGATTCACAAGGGATTCTCGGTCTTTTCGGGGGTCGGGGAGAGGATCCGCGAGGCCCATGAACTATGGCACGAGATGCAGAACGCCGGGGTCATGGACCGGACCCTTCTTGTCTTCGGCCAGATGGACGAATCCCCTGGGGTGCGTTTCCGGGTGGGGGCGACGGCCCTGACCTATGCGGAATATCTCAGGGACACCCTCGGGGGAGAGGGCCTCTTCCTGATGGACAATGTGTTCCGATACGTCCAGGCGGGGAGCGAAATATCCGGTCTGATGGGCCGCATGCCCGCAGCGGTCGGATACCAGCCGACCCTGATGTCCGAAATCGCCGAACTCCAGGACCGGATCCTGTCGACAGCCCGGGGCGGCATCACCTCGGTCCAGGCGGTCTACGTCCCGGCCGATGACATGTCCGATCCGGCGGTGAACGGGATCCTGAACCATCTCGACACCACCGTGATCCTCTCCCGGGGACAGGCCGGGAAGGGAATCTATCCGGCCATCGATCTTCTGGCCTCCCGAAGCAACTTCATGGACCGGTATTTTCTGGGGGACCGCCACTATTCCGTGGCCCGCACAGTCCGGGAGCACTTGGCCCGCCAGGCCGAGCTCGAAGACATCATCCGGATGCTGGGGATCGAGGAGCTCTCCGTCCAGGATCGCCGGATCGTCCTCCGGGCGCGAAAACTCATGCAGTACCTGACCCAGCCCTTTCATGTGACCACGGCCCATTCTGGTCTTCCCGGGGTCTCGGTCCCCCTTTCATCGACCCTGTCCGACTGCGAGGAAATCCTCTCCGGAAAGCACGACGACCGGCCCGAAGACTGGTTTTTCATGAAAGGCTCCCTTGAGGAAGAGGCTCCATGAAGACCTTTTCCCTGACCCTCGCGAGCCCTGCCTCAATTGAACGGATCGAGGATGTGGAAAGCGTGACGGCCCGGGATGCGTCGGGGAGCTTCGGGGTCCTGGCCGGAGCCTTCCGGAGGGTGACGGTCCTGTCCTGGGGGCTTTTGAGTCTCAGGAAGGGGGAGGGAACAAGGGAGTACCTGGCGTTTGCCGGGGGGGTCTTTCTCTTCTCGGGAAATCACCTCCGGATTGCGACGACCAGTTATTTCAGGACAAAAAATGTCGAGGAGATCCCCTCCCTCCTGGAGCATGACCTGGTCCGGCGGGAGGAAGCGATCCGAAAGACCAGGTCGAGTCTGCACTCCCTCGACCTCGAACTCATGAAACGCCTGACATCTTTAACCGAAGGAGGGATCCCATGAGCCCGGCGAAGGACCCCGACAAGCTGGGAAATCATGTTCTGCGGGACATCCGGCGCCTCCTCAAGGCCAGAAGGGAACAGAACACTCTTCTGGGGCAGACGGTCTATCTGGGAACCGTGGGCTTCATGATCGCCCTCCCGCTGGTGGGAGGGGCCTACCTTGGAAACTGGCTGGACCAGAAGCTTCCCGGGTATTCCTTCAGCTGGACGATCTCCCTGATCTTTGCCGGCCTTGTCCTGGGAGTGGTCAACGTCTACTTCTTTCTCAGGGAGTGAGGGATCCCCTATGCCCGAGGCCAGCCCTTTTTCGGAAACCCTTCCCCTTGCCGGAGGGATCAGGATTGCCGGAAGCGTCATGATGACCTGGATGATCATGGCGCTCCTTTCGGGACTCTCATTTTTGTTTTCCCGCAGGCTGAGGGCCGAGCCAGGGGGGCTCCAGTCCCTCCTGGAGGGTCTCGTCATGGCCATGGAGGAGGCGATCGAGGCCGTCATCCCCGGACGCTCCGCCCAGCTCCTTCCCTTTGTCTCGACCCTCTGGATCTTCATCTTCCTGGCAAACATGGCGGGTCTCGTCCCGGGCCTCTCCTCTCCCACCTCCGACCTTTCCGTGACCTCGGCCCTGGCGGTTCTCGTCTTCTTTTCCGTTCACTGGTTCGGAATCCAAACTGACGGGCTTATCCCCTACCTTCGTCACTACCTTTCACCCACACCCTTCATGCTGCCTTTCCATCTGATCAGCGAACTGTCCCGGACCCTGGCCCTTGCCGTTCGTCTCTTCGGAAACATGATGAGCCTCGAGCTGACGGCGGTCCTCGTTCTTTATGTGGCCGGCCCGCTCGTCCCGATTCCGATCCTCATGCTCCACATTGTGGAAGGTGTCATCCAGGCCTATCTCTTCGGGATGCTGGCCCTCATCTATATCGCCGGAGGACTTCAGGCCCGGGATCAAAAACCGGACTAGAAAGGGGATTTCATGAAGGACATGACCTGGTTCACCCTGGTATCCACTGCCGTTGCGGCCCTGGCCATCACTGTCGGAACCATCGCCCCGGGATTTGCGATGGGACGGGCGATCTCCCAGGCCCTGGACGCCCTCGCCCGGCAGCCCGAAGCGGAAAAATCCATTACCCGGACACTCTTTGTGGGTCTGGCGATGATCGAATCCCTGGCGATCTATTGCCTTGTGATCGTTCTGATCATCCTTTTCCGGAACCCCCTTTTGCAGTTCATCCTCAAACATTGATCTCTGAAACGGGGCCTCCGTGCATCTGAGCCTGTCGACATTCCTGATCGAGATCGCCAATTTTTTTGTCCTGCTCTGGATCCTGTGGCGCCTTCTTGTGGGACCGGTTCGGCGGGTCATTGCCCAGCGCAAGGCGGAGGTTGCCCGGATGAGGGAGGAGACGGCGAAAGACCGATCCGAGGCCGAATCCCTTCGACGCCAATACGAAAACCGTCTCAAGGAGTGGGCCTCCGAAAAAGAGCAGGCCCGCCAGGCGCTCAGGAAGTCTTTGGAAGAAGAGGAGGCGCGCCTCAGGGTTGCTCTTGAGGGAGAGATCGAAAAGGAGCGGGAGAAGGCCCGGGTCCGCCATGATCGGGAGGAGGCGGAGGAACGCCTCGCCGTCGAGAGACGGGCGATGGAGCAGGCGACGGGATTTGCCGCCCGGTTCCTGTCATCCGTGGTCACGCCCGAGATCGAAGGCCGGATCCTCGATCTTGTCCTGGAAGATCTTGGCGATCCGGGGGGGCGCTCTTCCCGGATCCTGGGGGAGAGTGACCGGACGAAAAAGACGGTCAGGATTTCCTCGGCCTATCCCCTTGCGGAGGCTCGACGGTCGGCTCTCGAAAAGGCGCTGTCCGAGCGCCTGGGCCCTGGCCGCGACTACGTCTATTCCGTGGAGGGCTCCCTCCTGGCTGGCCTTCGCATCGAGGTCGAAGGGGCCGAAATATCCGCGAACCTTCGAGATGAGCTGCGGTTTTTCCGGGAATCGGGCCGGCCATGAGCGGACAGGCCCCGTTTACCCAATCCCCCCTTGATCGTCAGGGGGAATGGCTTTCCAGCTACCGCTTCGTTCCAAGAAGTGCCGAACGCGGGCGAATTCTCTCCACGGGAGACGGAATCCTCTGGATCCGGGGTCTGCCGGGTGCGGAAATCGATGAGCTCATCCGCTGCGAGGACGGGAGCCGGGCGGTGGTCTTTCAGGTCGCAAGCGGAAATGTGGGAGCCATCCTGCTCGAGGCGTCGGATGCCCTCTCCTCAGGCCAATCTGTCGAGCGTCTCACCTCCCCGCTGGAAATCGGCGTGGGCGATGAGCTCCTGGGACGGGTCATCGACCCCCTGGGCCGTCCTCTGGACGGGGACCCCCCTCCCGTCTGCCCGATCCGGAATCTCCTCGATTCTCCCTCGCCTCCCATCATCGCGCGGGATTTCGTGGCCCGCCCCCTTCTGACCGGCCTCCGGATCATCGACACGCTGATTCCGGTCGGGATGGGCCAGCGTGAGCTTTTAATCGGGGACAGCGGGCTCGGCAAGACCTCGGTGGCGCTGGACACCGTCATCAACCAGAAGGGACGGGGAGTTAAATGCGTTTACGTCCTGATCGGGCAAAAACGCTCCACCGTCATGAACACGATCCAGATGCTCAGGGACAACGAGGCCCTGGGCCATGTGGTGGTAGTTGTGGCCGAGGCGACAGCCCTTCCGGGAGTCCGATACATCGCCCCTTTTTCGGGGTGTGCGATCGCCGAATACTGGATGAGAAAGGGCATGGACACCCTGGTGGTCTACGACGACCTCACCGCCCATGCCAACAGCTATCGGGAGCTTTCGCTCCTTCTCAGGCGCCCGCCGGGCCGGGAGGCCTTTCCTGCGGACATTTTCTCCCTTCACGCACGCCTGCTCGAACGCTCGACATGTCTTTCTCCCTCCTTCGGGGGAGGAAGCCTGACCGCGCTTCCGATCATCGAAACCCGGGAAGGGGAGATCGCCTCCTACCTTCCGACCAACCTCATCTCAATCACCGATGGACAGATCTATTTCGACGGCGCCCTTTTTTCCTCGGGATTCCTTCCCGCGATCGACCTTCGGCGATCCGTCTCCCGCGTCGGGGGACGGGCCCAGCCCGGGGCGGTCCGGGAGGAGGCCGGGCGAATGAAACTCGACTACCTCCAGTTTCTGGAACTCCTGGTCTTCACCCGCTTCGGCGCAAAGCTCGAGTCCTCCGTCCAGAAAAAAATCGATCGCGGGCGCATTCTCCGGGAGATCCTGATCCAGGACCGCTTTTCCCCATTCTCGCCCACTGATCAGATGACCTGGCTCGTGGCCTACAATCACGGCTTCTTTGATGGGCTGGAGATCCCTTCCGTGAAGGCGGCCCTTATGGGCCTGGTCAGGGAGGGAAGAGAGAGCGGGCTCACACTCGCCTCTCCCAGGGAGGACTGGGACAGGCTCCTCGGGAGGACCAGGTGAGCCGGCTCTCCGATCTCAAGAACCGGACCCGGGCCTTTCGGGAGATCCGGAGCATCATGAATGCCATGAAGAACCTGTCGATCGCGGAACTGGGCAAGCTCTCCCGGATCCGGGAGCCCCAGGAGGAGATGGCCCGGATCGTCGAGGAAGCGCTGGAGGAGGTTGAATCCTCCGGGATTGCAAAATTGCCGATCCCGCCTCCCGGAGCCCCCAGGTTCTATCTTCTGTTCGGCTCCGAACGGGGATTTTGCGGGGATTTCAACGAGGCGGTCCTGGACCGCTTCGACACTGAAAGGGCAATGGTTCCGGGGCCCTCGAAACTTTTGGCCGTGGGCCGGAAGATCGGAGCGAAACTCGAGGGAGAGCAAACTCTTGCCGGAATCATCGAAGGCCCCGGAACGACCGGAGAAATTCCAGGGATCATCGAAGGCCTCCTCCCCCGCCTCGCCGAATTTTCAGCCTTTGACTGGGTCTTCATCCACCATTGGGGCCATGATCTCCCTGAGAGGGTCCGGGTCTTCCATCCCCTGACAAGGAATCGGAAGCCAGAGAATCGAAGATCCTCCTATCCTCCCCTCATCACGCTCTCCCCCGGGGAACTTGCCGCCGGACTCTTCGAGCAGTTTCTCCTTGCCATTCTCGACAGGGCCTTCACCCTCTCCTTCCAGGCCGAAAACCGGCAACGCCTCCAGCATATGAACGGGGCTCTCGACTCCCTCGACCAGACCCTGGAAGAGCTTGAAAAGCATGGTCATGAGCTTAGGCAGGAAGAAATCACCGAGGAGCTCGAGATCCTTCTCCTCGGGAGGGGGCAAAGGAGAGAAAGGCCTGAGGGGACGGGAGCAGACGGTCCTGTCTGACCAGTCTTTACTCCGGAGGAACAGGGGGACCGGCGGAGGGAGTCCCGGGTCAAGTTTCGGGGTCCGAAAGGGAGTCGAAGCTTGAACTGTGGTAACAGGGTAACAGGCGGACCCCCAGGGTCCCGTTTCCAGGGAGGGGAGCTGGGAGTGTCATTCCTGTCTCTCCAAAGAATCGGCCGGGGATATTCCGAATCATTTTTAGGGTTTTATAATTATTGCATTAAACGATAAATTATTGACATGATAACGTTCGGGAGTATAATAATGTCAATGAGATTCATTTGCTGGTCCAACGAAGAATCTTCATCAAGAAATGAAAGACCTTCTTCGGGTCTCCGGGGAAAGATTTTCATGGCCCGGGGCCACCAGAAACAAGGAGATCACCATGGATATCGATAAAAAAGTATTGCTG
>DAIBTC010000090.1 GCA_027415345.1 Nitrospirota bacterium | reverse complement strand
TCCGTCAGCACGACCATCCGCTCGGTCCTCAAGATGGTCTTCACCACCCTGAACCGGCTTCCGGGTCTGGGGCTCGCCATCGCCGAGACCGACATGGGCACAGGGAGCGAGGGAAACCGGATCCTCTACGCCAACGATACCATGCAGAGCCTCTACCGGGTCCTGCGCCCCGACCTTGAAAAATTCACCGGGCGGTCGCTTCCGGAGGATCTGGTGGGCCTGTCGATCCACCAGTTCCACCGGGATCCCGATACGATCCGGAAGGACATCCGCGCCATCGGCCAGGACCAGGTCCGGACGAATGCCGTGATCCCCATCGGAAAACGCTTCCTCTTCTCCCAGTCCTTCAGCCTCTCCGACGAAGAGGGCCGCCCCCAGGCCTATGTCACCGTCTTCTCCGACGTGACCCGGGAGCAGAACCTGAACAAGGGAATCGAAACGGCCGAATCGAGCGGAACCCACCTGACCGACTCCATGTCCCGGATCTCCGAATCGGTCACCACCATCACCGGTCGCCTCGACATCATCTCCCGGGAGTTCGAGGGAATCAACACCGAAATCGAGCGGGGCGGAAACATCGTCTCCAATCTCTCCCGGACCGTCGACAACCAGACCTCCCTCATGTCCACCCTGCGGTCGGCCACGGAATCCATGAATGCCAAGTCCACCGAAATCCAGCAGATCACCGAGGCCATCAGCCGCATCGCCGAACAGATCAATCTCCTGGCCTTAAATGCCGCCATCGAGGCCGCCCGGGCCGGGGAGCAGGGCCGGGGCTTCGCCGTCGTGGCCGACGAGGTGAGAAAGCTTGCCGACCAGACCTCCCGCTCCGTCGGGGACATCGGAACCATCATCCATTCGACGGTCGAGGAGACGCGAAAAAATTCCGCGCTCCTGACCGAGCTCGGAGAGGCCGTGGTCACCACCAAGGAGCGCACGGAGGAGACGAAGCTGGCCTTTGCCACCATCGAGAAATCCCTGGAAAAGCTTTCGGGCCTCTCCGAGGAGATCCGCTCCCAGATGGGACTCTCCTCACAAACCGTCCAGGGCATGGATTCCCTTGTGGGGGAGACACTCCGCAACTATCAGGCCCTGCTAAAATAATTCTCCAAGGCTCCGGATCTTGTGAAACTTCGGTTGTTTTGTGTTATGCTCACAGAAAAATCCGCGGTGTGGCACTCACACAAGGACAGGAGACCGGGAGCCAATGAAAAAAAGCCTTCCCCCGCACAATCAGGGATCGATCCAGCAGGAGCTGCTCCGGGCCCTCAGGTACCATCGCCCCCTGTCACTCCTGGCCATCACGGCCGAGTACTCGAACACCCCCTCCCTTCTTGCGGCGGGGACCCGGTTCCACGACATCCTCCGGAAGCACCTCCGAAATACGGACGTGGTTGCAGAAGATACCGAGACCCGCTCCTATCTTCTCCTTCCGGAAACCCCCATCGAGGGCGCCCTGATCCTGGCCAACCGTCTGGCGCGCGATCTTGTCCCGCCCGACGGAGTCCTGAAATCCCTCCAGATCGGCATCAGCGCCATCGACGAAGGGGTCTACCGGGCGGATGACCTCATCAGCACCGCCATCATTTCCAACATGGCCGCCCGATCCTCCGGCCGGACCATCTTTTCCATCTCCACCTTCCGGGACCGCTCCCTCTCGCTTCCGGCGATGGTCGCCGTCGTCCTGACCTTGCCGGCCGACGACCTCCTCGAGCTCTCGGCCTTTCTCGAGCGGACCCGGCATGAACCGGAGGGCATCCGGAAATCCGCCTCCGAGCTTGCCGCAAAGCTCGCCAGGAAGCTGAAACTCGACGAGGACGTCCAGGAAATCGTCCGGTTCTGGGTCCTGATGCACGACCTGCCCCGGAACACAAGGCCCGAGGCTCCGCCCGACGAACCCCTTCCCCACCTGTCCCGCAGGAAAAAGGCCTTTCACGCAAATCTCATGCACTACACTCCCCAGGCGGAAAACCCAGCGAAAAGCGAGGCCAGGGCCCGGGCCCTTCTTGAGGTCTTCACGGCCGTCCTTTCCGAGATCGAGTCCTATCACAACCCGACGGAAGAGATCTTCGGGGACATCCTCAAAAAGGTCCTCACCCACTGCGAAGACCGGGGATTGGACAAACAGGTGATCGCTCTCGTCCGCAAGACCGCCTCCATGGAATGGTTCTCCTCCCCCGCCTGAATTCTGACTTCCCTTCCTAGAGAGACCGCACCCGGGGATCCGCCCCCTCCTGGAGGAGATCCCCCACCAGAATGGCCACCGTCAGAAAGACCGTATAGACGAGCGTCGTTCCCATGATCAGGGGATAGTCCCTGTTCATGACCGACAGGACGAAGACACGCCCCATCCCCGGAATGGCAAAGACCGTCTCCACGACAAAAGAGCCGGTCAGGAAGGCCGCGGCCAGGGGTCCCAGCAGGGCCAGGACGGCATTTAGGGAGGGCAGGATCAGGTGGAAGAGGATCCGCCGGCGTCCCAGGATCCCGTTGGCCAGGGAGGTCCGGTAGAAGGGACTCTCGATCGTCTCCTCCATCGAGGCGGCAAAGACCCGGGCCAGATAGCCCGCAGGAGCGATGGCAAGGGCCAAAACGGGAAGGACGGCCGACCGCCACCCTTCCCAGAGGGCGGCGGGGAGAAGTCCGGCATGAAGGGCCACGACATCGATCAGGACCGCCGCGAGCAGGAAGGAGGGCAGTCCGACCAGGAGGGTCGTCCCGTAGCGGAGCAGGCGGGCGAGGAGGGGCGGCCCGATCCCGATCAGGAGGCCTGTGGCTAGCCCCAGGAAGATAGAGACCACGAAGGCCAGGATCCCCAAGGTGAGGGAGACCGGAAGCGTCTGGGAGAGGATCTCCGAGACGGGGATTCCTGTCGCCTTGTAGGAGGTCCCGAAGTCCCCGGAGAGCATCTGGCCCAGCGTGAGGAGGTACTGCTCCCACAGGGGGCGGTCGAGATGGTAGGTGGCCAGGAGGTTTGCCATGACATCGGGGGGGAGGTGGCGCCCTTCGGAAAAGGGGTTTCCGGGGGCAAACCGGGTCAGGAGAAAGGTGAGGGTATAGACGGCCCAGAGAAGGAGCAGCGACGAGAAAAGCCGTCTTGCGATCCGGATCACCGGGAGACTCCGATGTGGCGCGCAAGGCGGTCCGCCAGAACCTGAAAGCTCACCAGGGAGAGGACAATGAACCCCGCGGGCCAGATCAGCATGAAGGCCGAAACGGGAAGGGCCTTCCAGCCTTCGTTCACGAGAACACCCCAGCTTGCGACCGGCGGGGCCAGCCCCAGGCCCAGGAAGGACAGGGTCGACTCCCCCAGGATTCCCCCGGGGATCCGGAAGAGGAACATGACGAGGATGACCGGCAGGACATTGGGGAGAAAATGCCGGAGGACGAGGCGGATCGGCCCTACCCCCGAGGCTCTCGCCGCATCCATGAAGACCGCGTCCTTTAGGCGCAGCGTCTCCGAGCGGAGGACCCGGGCCACCCCCATCCATCCTCCGATGGAGAGCGCCACGATGACGGCCAGAAGTCCGTGGCCCAGAACCAGCATGAGGATGGTGGCGATGAGGATCTCGGGAAGGGCGTACCAGATCTCCAGCGTCCGCATCATCACCGGATCCCAGGGATGGCCCAGGAACCCCGAGACGATTCCCCAGAGACAGCCGAGAACCGTGGACAGCACCCCCACCGAGACTCCGACAGTGAGCGAGACGAGGCTTCCCGTCACGAGCCGGGACCAGAGATCCCGTCCCAGGAAGTCGCATCCCAGAAAATGGCCGGCTGTCAGAGGGGGAGAAAGGACGAGCCGCGCATGCTGGGTCAGAGGGTCAATCCCGGTGAGGCGCTGGGGGAGGAGGGCCCACAAAAAGAGCGCGGCGAGGATGAGAAAGGCCACAAGGGCCCCGGAGGGAATCCCCTTGCCGGAGCCTCCGATCAGGCCCGAGAGGCGGCGGAAGGCTCCCGACGGGAGGCGCCGCCCCGGGGAGGCCGTCAAAAGGTCAGGACCTTCCGGGCGGAGAGAAGGAGCGTCACGCATTGCTCATCCGTCAGACATTGGGAAAAGGGGGAGCGGCCACGGCCCTCCACATCCAATAGTAGATAGAAATGATTCCCCTCTCCGGACCAGGGGTGGTTGACGGCTTCCCCGTAAAAGATGACCGTCGGGGAGGACTTCATGAGACCTTCCACGATCGGCGGAAGGGGAAAGGTGCCGACCAGGAGGACAAGGCCGGATTGGTCTCCGGATTCGTGTCCCACGGCTATTCCGCCTTCCTTAAAAAGGGGATGACGATGTCGGCCGACGAGACCAGCTCCGCGATCCGCTCCTTTCCGACCGGCACGACGAAGTCTGGAACGGGACGGTCCAGAAAAAAGTAGTCGAGATCCGAATCCAGGGCTATGACGTGGACCCCCAGCTCCTTGAGAAGGGGAATCACCTCGACGATCTCCGGGGGAAGGCCCAGGAGCCGGGGCGAGATCGGAAGAAGGATCCGGACCCCCTCACCCATGAGCAGGAGGGTGACGGGACGGTGGGAGACAGAAAACCCCAGGGCCATCCGGAGACCCTCGAAGAACCGGAGGTGAGCGGTGGGAGAGGACTCCAGGAGGAAGACGACATTTTTGTGCTTTCCCATCGTGGCCAACGACCCTACGTCGTAAAGGGAAGAAAGAGGTCGGCGGATCCGGCCAGCTGGCCCAGCTGGACCTGGGTCTCAAAACGGACCTTCGCGGGGAGAGTTCCTGGCCCCAGTCCCCGGATTTCTGCCGTGGACTGGCACACGGCAATCTCTCCCCCCGCCAGAAGCACAGGGAAGAGGGGAAAGGAGTCCGGGCCCCGGCCGTGAACCGGAACCAGGCCAAGGATCGCGTCGTCCATCACAAAGACCGTCAGATGGGCCCCGGCCGTAACGAAAGACCGGGCCAGACGGACGACCGTCGCATAGGGCGTCCATTCGGGGCTTTTCATAAGGAGCATGACGACACGCGGCACCGAACCAGCCTCCATCAGGCGGTCTGCGCCCCGATCTTTTCCGCCCCCGGATGAAGATCCTCGAAGCGTCGGGCGAGGGAGAGGATGCGGGTCAGGGTCGACACCATGACATCGGGAAGGGTTTCGGCCACCCCCTCGAACTGCTTGCTCGCGATCAGGGAGCCGTCCCACAGAAGAATCTGGTTGTAGGGGGTCAGGGCGGAGATCTCCCGGGCCAGTTCAGGGGATTGCAGGAGCGCCACCGCCTGACCGGGTTCCGGAGAGCGGACATCGAAGGGAATCCCGGTGACCGGAACAACCGGTCCGACCTCTTCCGTAAGCTTGGCCTTCTGTTCCGGCTTCGGATCCCGGAAACCGTCCTTCTGGAGGAGAAGCACCCTGTCGGGAGTTCCGACTCCCAGCTCCACGACGAGATTCAAGACACTGACGGTGTGGTTTTCCGCCGTATGGAAAAAGATCTTCACGGGACGCCCCTCAAAGGTCCCGGAAAGATACGGGTAGGCCCAGATGGCCGAACGCCCGGCCGCCCCCGAAAGACGGGAGGCGAGGTCGGTAAAGGCGGCAAATATTTTCTGGCGATTGACGAAGCCGTGAACAAAAAAGGCGAGTCCCACCGCCGCGATAATGCCAAAGAATGTGAGGGGAATATAACTGATCATAGGGCAGGCCTCAAGTCATGGGCCGAGGGGGAGGAGGACCTCCCCCCGGCTTTGGGTAAGACGTTTCATAATCACGAATGAAGGATCATGCCTCCGACGCCGACCACCCACCCGTGGGAGGGATCCGGGAATGTCATCCCGTAAAGATCCAGGTGGGTGCCGCTCTTGATGAGGGTCCAGTGGTTGCCGCCATCGACCGTCTTCATGAAGATCCCGAGAACCCCCGTGACATAGCCCACCTTGTCGTTGAGGAAGACCACGGTGTGCAGGTCATTGGACTCGCGCTCCATGCCGGCCACGCTCCAGGTCAGAGGTCCGCGGCCCGGACCATTCTGGATGACCCAGCTCTGGCCGCCGTTTGAGGTGTATTCGATGATCCCGTGCGTTCCGACCACCCATCCGCGGTTCTGGTCGATAAAGCTGACTCCGTAAAGATCCTTGCGCACAGAATTGTTCTGCTTTTTCCAGGTGTTGCCGCCATCTGTCGTCGAGAGGACCAGGCCCTCCTGTCCGACGGCCCAACCGTGGCTCGGGTCGCCCTTGAGGAAGGTCACCCGCATGATCCACTGGGCGGTGTCGGTCGAGACCTTCGCCCAATGGGCGCCTCCGTCCGTCGTGTGAAGGAGTGTTCCGGCAAACCCTGATGCCCAGCCGTTTTGCCGGTCAGAGAAGGTCACGGAGTAGAGGTCGAACGGAATGCCTGTCTCCTGGGTCGACCAGCTTTTTCCCCCGTCGTCGGTCGCTAGGATGAGACCGTTGTTTCCGGCGGCCCAGCCGTGCTTCTGATCGACAAAGTCCACCGAATGGATCCAGTGGGTCGTTCCGGTATTGAGAGGAACCCAGGTCTTTCCGCCGTCGGTGGTGTGGATGATGACGCCGGAGGCCCCGGAGACCCAGCCTTCGTTCGCGCTGATGAAGTCGACCCCGTCAAAGGGATTGCCGACTCCGAGAGAGTCCGCAAATTGCCAGCGATCGGCAGCCCCGGCCACGGGAACTCCTCCAAGGGAAAGTCCCGCCCCAAAAATCCCTGCGGCCATGGCACAGGCCATAAGTCCGGGCAGAATCCGATTGCGAATCTTCCCGCCCCACGTTGTCCGGGCCCCTTTTCCATTTCCATATTTTCCCATGCAAACCCTCCGGATCCGAGATGTTTTTATGAAAATGCCCAACAAAGGCGGAAGGCCTCCGCCACCTGCAAAGAACAGGGAAAGACAGACCAGAGAGGAGCGGAAAGCCTTTCTCTGGAAAGGAAAACAAGATCACAAACTGTCGAATTCGGAAAATGA
>DAIBTC010000008.1 GCA_027415345.1 Nitrospirota bacterium | reverse complement strand
TTTGAGTCCGCTGCGTCTGCCTGTTCCGCCACCCGAGCAAGAGGGGAGAACGAACCTGTCGATTATACGGAGATGTCCGGGCCAAGACAAGAAGGAAGAAGGCAAGGCGAAACCTCCTTCCTTCCTTAACTTTAAGCCAGGATTTACGGGAGTTCGCCTTCCGGAATCGGGGGATCGGAAAAGTTCCCCCACCTCCGGATCATCTTCCAACCAGAGGATAGTCTTCCGGCCGTGCCTTCGACCAGAGCATGACATACTGGCTCACCAGGAGAAGATAATGCCGGCGGTTTTTTCCTGCCGGAAAGGGGGCCATCCCCCGGACTTCCCCGACGGCGGTGATGATGTGGCCGGGTCCCATGGAGATGGTCCGGTTCTCTTCCTGTCCGAAGACGATGAATGCGCTTCCGGAGTGACGCTTTTTCGGTCGGTGTTCTCCGATGACATGCATGGCGGGAGTAAAGAGGATGAATTCATTTTTGGGATCTAGAATGATCTTTCCTGCCGGCGGATGCGGATAGGCGTCCCGGTCCAGGGGAAGGTCCCGGATGAGAAAGTATCGTCCTGTCGGAGCATCGTAACGTCTCAAGATCTGACCTCCCAGGACAGCAACCCTGCCCACGGGGAGCGGCTTGTGGCTCACGATCTCGGAAAGGAGGTCCGGTTCCTGCCGGGTGATGAAGACGGTGGGTTGGGGAGGAAGCTGATAGGCGCAAGCGGACAGGAACAAAAATGGTAGTAAAATGGCGATGCGCCAAGAAGACATTGACCTGAGCAAGAGAATTCCTCCATGAGATGGGACCAATTTGAGATCGATCGGTCTATGACCGAAAAGATCCTGGGGCCATACGAATGCTGACATTTTACTCTCATGCGGCCTGATCAGTTCAAGGGGGGCCAAGGTCAGGAGCCTTTCTTGGGGGTCCGCAACGAAAATGCCAGGGCATTGATGTCCTGCAAGGCCCTTTTGATGAGATTCCTCGCCTCAACCAGGCCCTGTTCGTCTAGGGTTTCCGGAATATGGACAGGGTCGCCACAAACGAAGTAAGCTTTTGTGAAAGGGAGCGGCACCAGAAATCCGTCCCAGCTGTTGAGCTGAATAAAGCTCTGGAAGGAGACGGCCAGGGGAATGATTGGACGCCCGCTTTTCTGGGCCAGGGCAAGAAGGCCCTCCTTGATCTCGAAGGGCGGACCTTTCGGTCCGTCCGGAGTCAGGACGAGATGATGGTGAGGGTTTCTCGCAAGTCTCAGGAGTTCCTTGAGGGCAGAAATTCCGCCCCGTGTCGAGGATCCCCGGACTGTTCCGATTCCCCACCGGTTAAGGATGCGGGTGGTGAGTTCTCCGTCCCGGGAGAGAGAGACGAGGGTCGAAATTCTGAAGGGTTTTCCGAAATAAAGAAGGGGCATCGCCAGAAGCTGGTTGTGCCAGAAAGAAATGAGCATTCCTTCCTCACGGATATACCGCTCCCGATAGGATTCGCAGTGTATATAGGTTTTCCGGAGAGAGGCCAGGTAAAAACGGAGACCCAAGCAGATTGCTAGAGAGCCCCAGGAAAGAAGAAATCCGTTTCCTCCCTTCCGGTTTTCTGGATTGTCTTTTTTTGAGGAATCCACCTTGATCCTGAGTCACAGGCCCTTGAAGGGCGCCCTGTTCGGTTCTGCGTTTCTTCCAGGAGACGAACTAGAGACCCTTGCCAGGGTCAGCGGGTCGAACATGGCCCTTTTCTATCGGAGCTACGAGGTGATTCTGGCCTCCCCCGCCCTCCGGATGATATGGCCGGACGGAACACTCGGATCGAATATTGCCAGATTCCGGGAGTTTATGGAAGAGGCGGTGGCCCCCGCAGAAAAAATGCATCTGGGCGAATTTTTCAAGGGAACCGAGGCCGAAGGCGGGGTCGCCTCCGATGTCTTTCTGCTTAAGGCCGGTCGCCTCAAGGAGACTGGCCTTCTCGGACTTGTTGTTTTTATTTTTTCCTGGGGCCGATTTCTTGTGGTTGTTCCAGGGGAGGCCCCGGGACAGGTCCGGGAAATTCTCGCCTCCCTGTCAGGGGCCACCCTGGGGCCGGTCCGGACCGCGCTTGACCGTTGGGTGGAGGACTCGGAGTTCGAGTTTATCCTGACCGGGTTGCTTGAGCGCTTTCCGGAAGAGTTCCGGGGAAATTCAGGCTTTTTCAGGAAGGCCGGGGTTTCTGTACCGGAAACCCAGACCCAGATATTCGATATTTCCTACATCTACCGGAACCGGAGATGGCAGAGGGATGTCCTTGAGGGTGAGCTTGTGGCCGGGACGCCTGACGGGACCATGGTCTGGAAGCGATCGGGAGGCTTGGGAAAGGATTCTTCCGGACTTCCTCCGGTTTTCCGCGAACGGGGAGTGCGTGTCGGCAACGAGGTTCTGATTCGATTTACCGTCTTTCTGGGAGGAGTCTTTCCGCTGGGCGACATTCCCGTTCCCGTCCGGGCCCTGACGAGCGGGGGGCTTCTCCGGATGAACCGGTTCATCCGGGAGATCTCGATGGAGCTTGTCTCTCGTGCCCAGTCCCTGACCTCAGGCCATTTCCATTTTTGCCGTTACTGGACCGAGAGCGGCTTTTCAGTCCGGGGGCTTGAGGAGATCGCCCGGATCATCGATCCGGCTAACTGGCGGAACCTTATGGTGCTCCCCTTCTGGGAAACCGGGCCGGATTCTCTTGCGGAGGTGAAGGGGGCATGCCGGGTCTCCGACCCATTTTTTGTCGATCCTGCCAAGAACATGGGTCTTCTTCTCCTGCGTGACTGCAGCGAATGGCATGCCAGAAATGTCGTTGTCCGCCACTTTCGCAAACGGGTCAGCGCCCTGGTAGAATCTCCCGTTTCCGTCGGACGATTTCTATCGGGAGAATAGCTTGAAAGGGAGACCGGCCCTCGGGGAGTCTCCTGGTCTTTGGATGATTTGAAGGAAAGGATGAGCCAGATGAATCAGAAAATGGAATCCGGGGCGGCAAAGCCTCCCGACGCCACGATCGACCTTCGGGGGGTCAAGTGCCCTTTCAATTTCGTCAAGACAAAGCTCAAGCTCGAGGCGATGGAATCCGGAGAAACCCTTTCGGTCATCCTCGATCCGGGAGAGCCCATCGCCAATGTCCCGCGGTCGGTGCAGGAGGAGGGCCATGCCCTGCTCGGGGTGACCGAACGGCCGGACGGACTTTTCGAGATCCTAGTCAAGAAAGCCTGAAACTATTCCGGAGCGTCATTTCCCGCAAGATGGTAGGCGGTGTTTCTGGACAGGCCGAAGGCCTTTGCGAGGAATCGGGCCTTGTCCGCCCGGGAGGCCGCAAGATGACTGAGCGCCTCAAGGACGGAGGGAGAAACTTCCTTGAATCTTTTTTCCGGAGGCGCTCCCTCCACGACGAGAACCAACTCTCCCAGAAGAGGAGCCGAATCGAGAAGATCCCGGACTTCGGGTATGCGTCCCCGGTAAAAGCTTTCATGGAGCTTCGTCATCTCCCGGGCCACCGAGACATGTCGATCGGCGCCCAGAACCTCCTCCATCGTCCCGAGCGTCCGGACGATCCTTCTGGGGGTCTCGAAAAAGACAAGAGCTTCCGAACGGGAGGCCGATTCCCGAAGAAACCTTTCCAGGTCTCCCCGACCCCGGGGAAGAAAACCTCCGAAAAAAAACTGGTCTTCGAAAAGGCCGGACGCTGACAGGGCCGCCAGGATAGAGGAGGGTCCCGGAACGGGGTGAACGGGAAGACCCCGGCCGATCGTCTCCGAGACGAGAGCCGAACCGGGATCGGAAATAAGGGGAGTCCCGGCATCCGAAACAAGGGCGATCGATTCTCCCTTCTCCATCCTGTGAAGGAAAATCGGGATCTTTTCGTTCCGGTTGTGTTCGTGGTAGGAGACGCAGGGGGTTGCGATCTTGTAGTGGTCGAGAAGATGCCGGGTGACCCGGGTGTCTTCCGATGCGACAAAATGGACCTTCGCCAGGACATCGAGGGACCGGATTGTGATATCTTTCAGATTTCCGATCGGGGTCGAGACAAGATAAAGGGCGCCTCCGGGATGGTCATACACCGGATGAAAGCTCCCGGTTGTCGATCAGGCGGGTCTTTCCCAGAAAGACGGCAGCCAGAAGAAAGGCCTGGGGGGGAATTTCGGGGCCGGTGACAGGGAGGAAGGTTTGCCGGTCGGCGATGGTGACATAGTCCACCCGGAAACCCGCTCCTTCCAGACTCCGGGAGAGGTCGTCGCGAAGCGCAAGCCGTTCTTCGGGATCTCTTCCGGCCAGCTCGCTCCACCGGGTCGCCGTCCGCTCGAGGAGGGAGGGAAAGAGGGCGGCCTGTTTCCGTTCTTCCGGGGACAGATACCGGTTCCGAGAACTCAGGGCCAGCCCGTCGGGCTCCCGGACGGTCGGATGCCCCAGGACCCTGACGGAGAGATTGAGGTCCCTGACCATGGTCTGGATCAGGAAAAGCTGCTGGCGGTCCTTTTCTCCGAAAATGGCACCCTCGGGGGAGAACAGGTGGAAGAGCTTGAGGACGATGGTCAGGACCCCGTCGAAGTGCCCGGGTCTCGAAACACCGCAGTAAAGCTTCCCTGCAGGACCGGCCGACACGGTCACCTGGCCTCCGGGTGGGACGATTTCCCCGGCAGAGGGCAGGAAGACAAGGTCGGTACCCCGACCTTCGAGAAAGTCCAGGTCCTCTGCTTCCGTTCGGGGGTAGCGGTCGAGGTCCTCTCCGGGACCAAACTGGAGGGGGTTCACGAAGATCGATACGGCCACAAACTCCCCTTCCGACTTTGCCCGGTCGATCAGGGCGCCGTGGCCGTCATGAAGGGCCCCCATGGTCGGAACGAGCCAGGTGCGGACCGTCCGTGAAGGGGGAAGCAGGGTCCTGAGTTCGGAAAAGGATCGTGCGACGCGCATGGATGCGATTGTACCACAGGAAGGAGAGGGAGTCCTTGGCCAAAAAGGAACAGGAATCATACCGGTGCCCGTCCTGCGGTTACCGTTCGCCCAAATGGATGGGGTTCTGTCCGGCCTGCCATGAGGCTCCGGAAGGCCTCGTCCCCGAAGAAACACCCGGAGGAAGGGTGGACCGTTACGTCCGGGAAGGTGTGGTTCGCGCATCGGAAGCTTCCCGGGCTCTTCCCATCGGGGATGTGTCTGTCGGTGAGACTCTCCGGACATCCACAGGACTCTCCGAGTTCGACCGGGTCTTGGGAGGAGGTATCGTTCCCGGATCCTTCATCCTTCTCGGAGGTGATCCGGGAATCGGAAAATCGACTCTGGTCCTTCAGATGGTCTCCCACCTCGCCCGGGAAAAAACGGTCCTGATCGTTTGCGGCGAAGAGTCTCCCGAACAGATCCGCATGCGGTTCGACCGTCTTGAGGGCCGGAAGAAAAACCCTGCCCGCCTCTATCTTCTTCCGGAGACGGACCTTTCCCTCGTTCTTTCGGAGGCGGCCAGACTCTCTCCGGATCTCCTCATCGTCGATTCGATCCAGACGGTCTTTCTCCCCGAATGGACCCAGTCGGCGGGATCGGTGATCCAGCTTCGGGAAACGGCTGCGACACTCCTCGAGTTTGCCAAGCGCTCCCGGGTCTCGACCCTGGTGATCGGGCACGTGACCAAGGACGGAACGATCGCAGGTCCCCGGGTGCTGGAGCATCTTGTAGATACCGTTCTTTACCTCGAAGGGGAGCGGGGACAGCCTCTACGGGTCCTCAGAACGGCCAAGAACCGGTTTGGTCCCACCCAGGAGGTGGGCCTCTTCGAGATGGAAGAGACCGGGCTCGCAGAGGTTGTGAACCCTTCTGCCTTTTTTCTGGAAGGCCGGGAGGCGGGCCGGCCCGGGTCGGTGGTAGTCTGCGGCATGGAGGGGTCGCGCCCTATCCTTGTCGAGCTCCAGGCCCTGGCGGCCTCGACCTCCCTGCCGATGCCCCGGCGGGTCAGCCAGGGGGTGAGTCCGAACCGGCTCTCGCTTTTGACGGCCGTCCTTGTGCGCAGGATCGGGATCGATCTCTCAGGCATGGACCTCTACCTGAATGTCGTGGGGGGCGTGGATCTCGAGGAAACCGCGCTGGATCTCGGGATCGCCATGGCCATTGTCTCGAATGTCCGGGACCTGCTCCTTCCTTCCGACTGGGTTGTCGTGGGGGAGGTGGGGCTGGCGGGAGAGGTGCGCCGAATCCCGGGTCTTCATGAAAGGATGGCCGAAGCGGCCCGACTGGGATTTATGCACATGATCGGCCCGGCCCTGCCGACGGGAAAATCCAAAAATCCCCCCCGGGGCCTCAACTACCATCCGGTGACCGATCTTCGCGCCGCCCTCACCTTTCTTGAAAAAAACTATGGAAAAAAGGAGGTCCTTCCTTGATTCATCTTGCGGTGGAGACCTCGACCGAGATGACCGACATGGCCCTTCTTTCGGAGAATAAGCTTCTCGTCCGTCTGTCGATTTTTCGCCCTGGCGGAGCTTCCGAGATTCTTGTTCCGGGACTCGAAACCCTTCTTGGCATGGCGGGGGAAAAGAAGGAATCGATCGTCCTTGTCTCCTCCTCGGCCGGCCCCGGGACCTACACCTCCATCCGGGTTGGCCATCTTTTCTGCAAGGGGCTGGCCTATGCGACCAGAATTCCTCATCTTGTCGTCTCTCCGTTTCTTGTCGTAGCGGAACAGGCCCTTGCCCATGCCGGCAGGGGAGAGGACTATCTGGTGGTGCTCCTCGACGCCCGTCGGGGGGAGGTGAACGCCTGTCTCTTCGATCCCTCCCGCCCTTTGTTTCCCGTTCCCGGGGCCGGGGAGGTTTTTTCCGGGCGGGCAGTCGCCCCCGGGAGGGTTCTGGGGGCTCTTCCTTCGGGAAAGGGGCGGATCGTCGGACCCGGAGTGGTCCATCTCGGGGACGGGAGTCTGCAAAAGGACGGAGGAAGCGCGCCTCTGCTTCTAATTCATGATCTTCCACGCGCAGAAACGATGGGTCGGCTGGCCATCCGGCAATGGAGAGTCCGTCCGCAAGAGGGTGGATCCGATAGTACCCTCCTTTACGGGCGTGATTCGGTCATCGCCTGAGGATTTCCCTTCACCGCTTGCGGCCCGGCTATGGGGGGGATAAGATAGGGCCGACCTCATGGCATTATTGATATCTCATGACCGACCCGACCCCCGGGAGTCCGAAAATGTCTGAACCCCTGCCGGAGATTCCGGCCTCTCCCGTTTCCGGTCTTCGTTCCGTGGATCTGACCACCGGGCTTTGGCCCGAGGTGGTCGGAAAATTCATAGAGACAATGCCTTTGGAGGACCGACAGGCCTTTGGGGCCGGACCCTCTCTGGTTATGGAGCTTGCCTCCGGAAAACTCGGACGTTTCGAGGGACTCTATGATCCCGGCCGGGCAGCCCTTCTCGGGATGGTTGGGGGATGGGTGCTCGATTATGAAGCCGAAATACATCTTTTGTATATTCGATCGAGTGACAGGAGACGGGGGTTCGGACGGAAGCTTCTTTCGTCGTTTTTGGAAAATCTCGATGCCGCCGGTGTCCGGGCCTCCTACCTCGAGGTGCGGGAATCGAACAGGATCGCGAGATTTCTTTATTATTCTCTGGGATTCAAGTTGCAGGGTGTTCGAAAGAACTATTATCAGAACCCGACCGAAGACGGTCTTGTGATGGTCCGGGAGGTTACGGGCGATATCCCCGCCGCCCCCGGTGAAACCCAGCAGGAGGATTGACTATGGATGAACTGAAGAAGAAACGACACGAACTGGACTCTCTCAAGTCACGCCATGACAGTCTGGAAAATCGCCTTTCCGATCTCGTCAGGAAAGGGCACTGGAATGAGGAGGAAACTCAGGAAATGAACCGGATCAAATGGGAAAAGCGCGACCTGAAGGAAAAGATAGTGCTGGGAGAAGCCCAGCTTTCCAAGATGGTAGAGAGTTCCTGAGAGATGCTTGGAATCGGTTTGCCGGATCTTCTCTTCATCCTGTTGCTCCTCATCGTCTTGGTGAAGCCTTCGGAATGGCCCACGGTGGCCCGGCGGACGGCCCGGACCTTTCTGGCCCTTCGCCGCTCCTTCACGCCGGTCCTCGAGGAGATGCGCGGGGTGAGGGATTCCATTATGTCGGAAGCCTCGAGCGCTTCCCTGTCTCATTCTGTCCCTGAAAACTGGGCTCCCAGGCCTCAGGGATTCCAGAAGGGGGGAGAGCCTTTGATCGAGTCTTTTCCTGATCTCAGATGACGGAGGAAGGAGAGGGGAGATTCCTCCCCTTCATGGAGCATGTGGTGGAGCTCCGCCGGAGGCTTCTCAGAACCCTGGTATGGGTGGGGCTGGGATTTGCCATGAGCTTTCCCTTTTCCGAAAGGATGATCTCCTTTCTGGGAAAATTGTCGGGAACCCCGCTGGTCTTCACCACGCCAACCGAGGCTTTCTGGATCACGATCAAGACCGCCTTTTACGGCGGGCTTGTCCTGGCCTTTCCCGGATGTCTCTATGAAGCCTGGGCCTTTGTCTCTCCGGGACTGTACCGTGACGAGCGCCGGTCAATCCTCCTGTGGGTGGGAGGAGGAACGGTGTTCTTTCTTTTGGGTGTGGCCTTTTCCTTCTTCGTGGCCCTTCCTGCGGCCCTCTCCTTTCTGGTGCATTTCGGGGAGGGGGAGGGGCTTCGGGCCTTTATGTCCGTGGACCGGACCATTTCCTTCGAGTGGCGCTTTCTTCTTGTCTTCGGACTGATCTTCGAGCTTCCCGTCCTTATGGGTTTTCTCTCCGACCGGGGGCTAGTCGCCCCTGAAGCCTTCCGAAAGAGCCGCAGATGGGCGGTCGTCGGCAATGCTGTCCTGGCCTCCATCCTCTCTCCTACCCAGGATTTTCTCAACATGATGATCATGTTCGTCCCCCTTCTGCTCCTCTACGAGCTCGGAATCCTTGCCTCTTCCTGGGCCGCTTCACGACGGCAGAAAAGACTTTCCGGGGGAGCTGCCGCCCCCTCCTGAACCCGGAACGGGGGTGCTTGCTTGAATGAATCCCCCGTGTGCGATATTCTGTCCCGACAAGATTTTTTGGAAAAGATCCCGCATTCCGGTTCCGGCGATCCAGTCCTTTCAAGTTGGCAATTCTGAGCTGCAAGGAGAATTTCCCGTTGTCCCTTTTCGCTCCATCTCTGCGTGATCTGACCGATATCGCCCGAGATCTGGGAATCCCTCCCTCTCATTACCATCCTTACGGACCTGGCCGGGGAAAGATCGATCCGCGTTTTTTGGGGACAAACCCCGGGAAAAAGGCCCGCTACATCCTGGTTTCGGGAATGACCCCCACTCCGGCCGGAGAGGGAAAGACGACGACCTCCATCGGTCTCTCCATGGGGCTGGAAAAACTCGGATTGCGTTCCGTTGTCACCCTCCGTCAGCCCTCGATGGGGCCGGTCTTCGGAATCAAGGGAGGCGGGGCAGGAGGGGGGCGTTCGACCGTTGAACCCTCAACCGTCCTGAACCTGCATCTGACGGGGGATATCCATGCCGTGGCGGCGGCCCACAACCTTCTGGCGGCGGCGATCGACAATTCCCTTTACCATGGCAATCCCCTGGAAATCGACCCTCTATCAGTGACCTGGAGCCGGGTTGTTGACATCAATGACCGCTCCCTCCGGCGGATCGTGGTGGGATTGGGGGGGCCCGGCTTCGGGATTCCGCGGGAAAGCCGGTTCGATATCGCCGTCTCAAGCGAGATCATGGCCATTCTGGCCCTTTCCCGCTCCTGGGAAGAACTGTCCGTCCGGCTGTCCTCCATCACCTTTGGCCGGAGCCGGGATGGCCGGCTTCTCCGCACGTCGGACCTTGGCGTGGACGGGGCCATGGCCGCACTTCTCCGGGAGGCTCTCTGGCCAAACCTCATGCAGACCCAGGAAGGGACCCCCGCCATCATTCACGGCTCTCCCTTTGCCAATATCGCTCACGGAAACAGTTCGGTTCTGGGGGACCTTGTGGCCCTGGAAACGGCCGATGCCGTTGTGACGGAGGCGGGCTTCGGCTCTGACCTCGGAGGAGAAAAGTTTTTCGACATCAAGTGCCGGATTTCGGGGCGAGGCCCAGATGTGGCCGTCCTTGTCGTGACCACCCGGGGACTCCGGATGCATGGAGGGGTAGGGCAGGTTCGTTCGGGTCGCGCCCTTCCCCCGGAACTTTATGTGGCCAATCCCGCCGCCGTCCGGGCAGGAATCCCGAACATGGAGCGTCATGTGGCCATCCTGAGGGGTTTCGGGGTACCCGTGGTGGTGGCCATCAACAGCCTGGACGGCGACAGTGCCGAGGAGCATATGGCCATCGCCTCCGCTGCCCGCAAGGCCGGTGCGGCCGATGCCGTTGTTTCGACACACTTTGCCGAAGGGGGGAAAGGGGCCCAATCCCTGGCCAGAGCGGTTCTTGATGCCGCAGAAAGTGGCCAGGCCTCCTGGAAACCCCTTTACGAACTTTCCGATTCTCCCGAAAAGAAGATCGAGATGGTGGCAACGCGGATTTACGGGGCCGGATCCTTGTCGTGGTCGGATGGCGCCCGCTCGGAGCTCGACCGCATCTCGGGAACACCCGCGGCCGAATTTCCCGTCTGCATCGCCAAGACCTGGGCTTCCCTGTCCCACGACCCGTCCAGGCTGGGAGCGCCTTCCGGATTTGTCTTTCCTGTCCGGGAGATCCGGATTCTGTCGGGGGCCGGATTTATTCTGGCCATTGCCGGAGAGACCCAGACGATGCCAGGCCTGCCCCGGGACCCGGCCTATTCCCGGATCAGTCTCTCACCTGACGGAACAATAACGGGGATCGTGTGAAAAAGGAGACATCCTTCTCAATGGGTTCGGGTCGACGTATCCGTCCTTTTCCCGGAATGAGGGCACTGATGGGGATCCTGTCCATGGGGTTTCTCATGGGGGCGTTCCCTTCTGTCTCTCCGGCCGCAGCCATTCCGGCATCTCCCGCAGAAGCCTCTTCCGGGCAGGCCGTCTCCGGACAGCAGGTCATGGCCAGGGCCTCCGACGTGGTCCATATCCTCGAGACATTCTTTCCCCCGGGCCAGGGACAGATCACGGAGACGGGACCGGACGACCAGGTGACCCTCGACAGGGGGAGCCTCCAGGGCCTCTATCGGGGGGCTGTGGTCATGGTCTACCGGCCCGGACCCCCGTTTCGTGATTTCTATACGGGAGTTGTGATCGGTCACCGGGAGGAAAGGGTGGGATGGATCGAGCTGACCTCCGTAGATCCCGATTCTTCCCGGGGGATCTTTTCGGGTCATGAGTCGGCCAAGGCAGGAGACATGTTCCGGATGCCGGAATCCTTGGTCCGGGTGGCCCTCGTTCCGGCCTCCCGCTATGCGGACCTGGGAGTCATGAGCCACCTGACGCGGGCTCTCCAGAAATCCCGGCGCTTTTCTGTAGTCGACCCCTTCCGGGTCGACCTTGCCATTCGCAAGATGGGGAAAGGATCCCTGACCGACCCGGCTTTCCGGGCAAGACTCGCCAGAAACCTCCGCGCCCAGAGCCTGATCCTGATCGATACGACCCTTTTGGGCGACCATGTTCTTCTCAACCTGGAAATTGCGGGGGGCCTTTCTGGGAAAAAGGCCTTCACACTGGAAACCGGACTCTCCGGGGTCCGGCCCCTGTCGGGGGGAGGGGACCTTCTGGCCGGTGTCTCCCCCGACGTCCATGCCGCCAAGCTTCCTCCCCTTTCCGTTCCGTTCAGGAGCGTGAAGCTACCGTTTATTCCCTTCTTCCTGACTGAGGGACGGTACATCCCGGGAGAGGGAGAGATCACGGCCCTTTCCGATGGCCGCCGGATCATCGTGGGAACGATCGGTAAAAGTCGCGTCCGGACCCATTATCGGGAATCAGACCCGCGGGTCGAGGCCAACCGGCATGTCTTCATCTCCTCAGGTCCGGTCATTCCTCCGGACAAGGAGCACCCGGGGCAAGACCAGATCGCCGTCACGAACATCGTGGGAGGCCAGCCGGACTCCTATATTCTCGACTACGACGGCACCACCTTCCGTCGCATCGCCAAGCATCTTCCGTGGTATATCCGTATCGTCCCCATGTCCGACGGGAGCTACAGCCTGATCGGCCAGAAGATGGGCGTCAACAACGCCTTCCTGGGTCATATCTATTTCCTCCGGTGGAAGCTTGATCATTTTGAAAAGGGAGAGAAGGTGGATTGGCCCAAGGCCATCACACTTCTCGGAACCCTGCCTGTCCGGACGGGAGGGAGGAGTGCCTTCCTCAAAATCGCCAGGGACAACCATCTTGAATATTACGACAGCCGGGGAGACCTTCGGTTCAAAAGCCCGATCTTTCTCGGGGGATATTCGAACCATTTTGTCTTCGGTCGACCCCACGCCCTTTTGCCGGTCCAGGCCAGAAGCGTCCGGGTCAAGGGACGCATCCTCGTCCTTGTTCCTCCGGGGGATCCGGGTCGTCCCATCGCCGTGGTCTACAAGAACATCCCCATGTCCTCGGGCTTCGGAAACTTCCAGGGTTACCAGTATGGCCAGGTTTATTTTTACCGCTGGACTGGAGTCAACTGGACACTCCTAGGGGAGCTGACCCGGGTCAAGAACTTTATCCGGGACATTGCGATCATGGACGATCCGGCCACCGGGACCCCAATGCTCGTGGTGGGTACGGAGCCGGTCTTCAATTTCATGAACATCCAGAACCTGATCGTGAAGGAAGGATCCCTCCTGTATTTCCACCTTCCCAAGACAGTCAGCCTATTTCTCCGGAAGGGGGGGGCCGAGCCCACCCTTACCAATCGCCCTTCCGGAGCCGGGCAGCCAAAATGATTTCCAAGCCGGACACGATGGGTCCCCGGACCCGGGAGGCTCCCGACTGGCTTGTTCGGCCACCGGTCCATCTGGCCATCATCATGGACGGGAATGGCCGCTGGGCCCAGAAGCGTCATCTTCCAAGGGTGGCGGGCCATCGCCAGGGGGCCCAGGCGGTCAGACGGACGGTGACGGCCTGCCGGGCCTGGGGCATCCGTTATTTGACCCTCTATGCATTCTCGTGGGAAAATTGGAAGAGATCCAGACTTGAGGTCGATGCCCTGATGCATCTTCTTGAAGACTATCTGGACCGGGAAGAGTCTCTCATGATCGAGAAATCGATCCGTTTCCGGGCGATCGGTGACCGCTCCCGCCTTCCTCATAGCGTTTTGAGGCGTCTTGAGCAGGTGGAGGCCAGCACCGGAAGGGGCATGGCCATGGACCTGACATTGGCCCTTTCCTATTCGGGACGGGAGGAGATCCTGGCTGCCGCCCGCCGGATGGCGTTGGACGCAATCTCCGGAAAAATTGATCCGGCGGCCATCTCACAAGAGGACTTTGGCCGGTACTTTGATTCTTCTGGCCTTCCCCCTCCTGATCTTCTCGTCAGAACCAGCGGGGAATACAGGGTCAGCAATTTTCTCCTGTGGCAAATCGCCTATACGGAACTATACTTTACCGGCGTATACTGGCCGGATTTCGGGGAAGAGGATCTGAAACAGGCCCTGTTGGACTTTCAGGAACGTCAGAGGCGCTTCGGGGCCGAAGGTGGAACGTCCGAGGTCTCATCCGGCGTGACGGAACGCTGATGGAGCTTGTCCGGCGTCTTGTCGTGGCGGCGATCGCGATCCCGATGATCGTGGCTCTGGTCCTTTGGGCGACCCCGTTCCTTTTTTTCCTGGTCCTGGCCGGGTTTGTCGTTTTGGCCCAGTATGAGTTCTATCGGCTTTTTCCCGGGATTTCTTTTGACAGCGGTGTCTGGCTTGGCTTGACGGCAGGAGCGGGTTTTCTTTACGTGATCTATCTCAAAAGCACCGGATCCGTTCCCCCGGAAACACTCGAGGTGGTGGCGGCCCTGCTGCTCCTGACTGTCATGGGGGGAACTCTCCTTTCCGGGGGCGTCTCCCGTATGGGCCAGCTTCCGGTCGTCTGGCTCGGCGTCATGTACATCCCGTTCCTTCTCGGGACAATTCTCCTGATCCGGGGTGTTCCGGGAGGGGCCCGCTGGATCCTGTATCTTCTGGCGCTGACGTGGATTGTCGATTCGGGGGCTTACTTTGTCGGAAAGATGCTCGGACGACACAAGATGGCCCCGGCCATCTCCCCCGGCAAGACCTGGGAAGGGGCGATCGGGGGCGCCGTCGCCGGAGTTCTTTTCAGTGTCCTGGTCATTTCCTGGCTTCCGGCCCCCCTTTCACGGGGGACCATCTTCTGGATCTCCCTTCTTCTGTCCGTGACAGGACAGCTGGGCGACTTGGTGGAGTCGGGGTTCAAGAGACAGGCCGGGGTCAAGGATTCGGGCCATCTTCTTCCGGGGCATGGAGGAATGCTCGACAAGGTGGACAGCCTCATTTTCAATGCGCCTGTCCTTTATGGGGTCCTTATTTTCTACGAAGGACTCAGCTCTCCCGTCATCGTCTAGGAGAGGATCGAGATGCACAACGACGAAATAAAGGCAGGGGGCCGTGTCGGCCTATCCATCCTGGGATCGACGGGGTCGATCGGGCGTTCCGCGCTGGAAATCGTCCGGGCCCATCCGGGCCGCTTTCGGATCAGGGGTCTGGCCTGCGGGAAAAACTTAGGCCAGATCCTTCTGCAGGCCCGCGAGTTCCTTCCGGAACTCCTGTCGGTTGATGAAAGCCTTTATGATCAGGTTCGGGAGGCGCTTTCCGGCTCCGGGATCCGCGTCATGGCCGGAACGGAGGGGGCCTGTGCGGTGGCGGCTCTTCCTGACGCGGAGGTCCTCCTTTCCGCGATCGTCGGAGAGGCAGGTCTTGCGCCGACATGGGAGGGAATCCTTCCCGGGCGGACCGTCGCCCTGGCCAACAAGGAAACCCTGGTCGTGGGCGGGCAGACGGTAATCGACCGGATCCGCTTGAAAGGTGCCCGACTGGTCCCGGTCGATTCCGAGCACAGCGCCATCTACCAGGCCATGAGGGGCCATCCCTGGTCCGGTGTCCGTCGGGTCATCCTGACGGCCTCCGGCGGTCCCTTCTTCGGGAAGACGCGGACCGACCTGGATTGCGTGACACGGGAAGAGGCCCTGAACCATCCCACCTGGAAGATGGGTCCCAAGATCACCATCGATTCGGCGACCCTTCTGAACAAAGGGCTTGAGCTGATAGAGGCGCGCTGGCTTTTTGACCTTCCCGCCGACCGCATCGAGGTGGTTGTCCATCGCCAGAGCATCATCCATTCGATGGTCGAGTTCGAGGATGCCTCGGTCCTGGCCCAGATGGGGGTCCCCGACATGAAGGGACCGATCGCCTATGCCATTTCCGGAGAGGAACGGCTCCCCATTGGTGTTCCATTCCTGGATCTGGCCAGGACGGGGACGCTGACCTTCTTTGCTCCCGACCATGACACCTTCCCGGCGATTCGCCTTGCCGCCCGATCGATCGCCCGGGCCGGGCAGGGTCCTCTCTACCTCAACATGGCGAACGAGGTGGCCGTCCAGGCCTTTCTGGAGGGACGGATCTCCTTTACCGGTATTTTTGAAATCTGGGAACGGGTCCTTTCGGAGGCCCCCTTGACCGTTCCGGACTCCCTCGAGGATATTCGGAGGGCGGTTGCCCGTGCCACGGCCCTTGCAGAGGAAGCCGTCGCGCGGACCGGAGTCCAGAGTCCGGCCTCCGTTCCCTCCTGAGTTCCCCCTGATGAAAGGCAGAGACGCTTGACAGCCATAGTTTCATTCATTGTCGTGATCGGGGTTCTGATCCTGATCCATGAGTTGGGCCACTTCCTGGTGGCCAAGAGGTTCGGAGTCAAGATCGAAAAATTCTCGATCGGATTCGGGCCAAAGGTGATCGCCAAAACCGTGGGAGAGACGGAATACCGCCTTTCCTGGATCCCCCTGGGGGGGTACGTGAAGATGCTGGGCGAGACCGACCCCGAGAAGGTGGCTCCCGAGGATCTTCCCCATTCCTTTTCCGCCCTTCCCGTTTCGAAGAGGATGATGATCGCCGCCGCCGGACCGGTGGCAAACTTTATCCTGGCCATTCTTCTTTTTGCTGCAGTTTTCTGGTCCGGGCTTCCGGTCATGGAAGCCGTGGTGGGCCAGGTCTTGCCGGGATCCCCTGCCGCTTCGGTGGGCATCATGAAGGGGGACAGGATTCTTTCGGTCAATGGCCAGGCCATTTCCCGCTGGGACGATCTCCGGAAGTTGATCGAACGGCAGGGAGGCCATGATGTGCTCCTGTCCGTGCGGCGGGGAGAATCGACCCTCTCCTTTCGGATCGTTCCGAGGATCGAATCGGGAAAGAATCTTTTCGGAGAGGCCGAAAATCAGGGGAAGATCGGGGTTGGCCCTTCCGGAACCTTCGTGACCCTCCGGTACGGGTTTTCCGAGGGGCTGGGGCTTGCCGTCATCAAGACCTGGCGGATTGCCTCCATCAACCTCATCTCTCTGGGAAAGATGGTGACCGGTGACATCTCTCCCAAAAACCTGGGCGGCCCGATCCTTATCGCCCAGATGTCGGCAAAGGCCGCCAAGTCGGGGCTCTCGAACCTTCTTGTCTTCATGGGGTTCGTCAGTGTGACTTTAGGCGTCATGAACCTTCTACCCATTCCCGTTCTTGACGGAGGCCATCTCCTCTTTCTCGCCGTCGAGGGGGTTTTGAGAAAGCAGCCCTCCCTCCGGGTCCGGGAGCTTTCGATGCAGGTCGGATTTGTCATTTTGCTGACGATTATGGTTTTTGCCTTCTATAACGATATCATGCGTGTGTTCGGGACAACGAGATAAGGAGTCATTTCATGGAGATAACGAGGAAAAAAACCCGGAGGATCATGGTCGGCTCCGTTCCGATCGGAGACGGGGCCCCGGTGGCAGTCCAGTCGATGACGACCACCGATACCCGGGATATCGAGGGAACCCTCCGGCAGATAGAGGATCTGGCCAAGGTTGGTTGCGAGATCATTCGCCTGGCTGTCGTGGACCAGGAGGCCGCCGAGGCCGTCGGAAAAATCCACAGGCGCTCTCCCATCCCCGTGATCGCCGACATCCATTTCGATTACCATCTGGCCCTCACGGTGATCGCGGGAGGGGTGGATGCGGTCCGCATCAACCCGGGGAATATCGGAAGCCAGACCAAGATCCGGGCCATCGTTGATCGTTTGAAGGACAAGGGGCTTCCTGTCCGGATCGGGGTCAACGCCGGATCGCTCGAGCGTGACCTTCTCGACTATTATGGCCATCCGACCCCGGAGGCCATGGTGGAGTCGGCCATGCGCCACGTGGCCCTTCTCGAAAAGGAAAACTTTTCCGATATCAAGATCTCCCTCAAGGCTTCCAATGTCCTGGACACCATCGATGCCTACCGTCTGGCCTCGGAGCGGTGTGACTATCCCCTGCATATCGGCGTCAGCGAAGCCGGTCCCCTCCTTTCCGGAACCGTCAAGTCCTCGGTGGGTCTTGGATTTCTCCTGGCCAACGGCATCGGGGACACCATCCGTGTATCCCTGGCGGCCGATCCTGTGGAGGAGGTCAAGGTGGCCTGGGGGATTCTCAAGTCCCTGGGACTTCGCAAACGGGGAGTGAATGTCATCGCCTGTCCGACCTGCGGACGCCTTGAAATCGATGTGGTGGGACTGGCGGCCCGGGTGGAGGAACGCCTGGCCCATGTCCAGGAGACGATGGATGTCTCGATCCTCGGATGTGTCGTCAACGGAATCGGGGAGGGCAAGGAGGCGGATCTGGGAATCGCCGGAGGACAGGGAGTCGGCATCTTTTTTGAAAACGGAGAGGTGGTGAAGAAGATTCCCTCCGCTGATCTCGAGGAGCTTCTGATCGCCCAGGTCGAGAAAAAGGTCGAAATGATGCGCGCGGCCGGCCTGACCTCTCTCAGGACCGAAGACGGCCATCGCGTCGATTTGCCCATGGCTTCCGGACGGGCCCTGTCGGCGGAAAACACGTGAGAACAACCCGCCTTCCCTATGTGACCTTTCACGAAGAGCCGGCAGAGGCGGAGGTGGTCAGCCACAGGCTGATGCTTCGGGGAGGCTATGTCAAGAAGGTGGCGGGGGGGCTGTACGATTTCCTCCCCCTGGGGGCCCGGGTTCTCAGAAGGATAGAGTCGATCATCCGGGAGGAAATGGACCGGGCGGGAGCGTTCGAGGTCCTGATGCCGGCCCTTCAGCCGGCCGAGCTCTGGCAGGCGACTGACCGGTGGGACAAGTATGGAAAGGAACTTTTCCGGATCCAGGACCGCCATGACCGATCCTTTGCCCTGGGGCCCACCCACGAGGAGGTGGTGACCGACCTCGCCCGGGGGCTCCTCCGGAGCTACCGTCAGCTGCCCGTGACCCTCTACCAGATCCAGACCAAGTTCCGGGATGAAATGCGTCCCCGATTCGGTCTCATGCGCGGGCGCGAGTTCGTGATGAAGGATGCCTATTCCTTTGCCCGGTCCGGTGAGGAGGGGGCCGCCTGCTACCGCGAGATGCAAGAGGCATACTTCCGGATTTTCTCGAGGCTTGGCCTCGCTGTCCGGATGGTGGAGGCGGACACGGGGATGATCGGGGGGTCTTCTTCTCACGAGTTCATGGTCCTGGCCCCTTCGGGGGAGGATACCGTAGTTTTCTGCCCCTCCTGCTCCTGGGCCTCGAACATCGAACTTGCGGGAGAGGCCACCCATTGTCCCCTCTGCCAGGAGCGTCTCGAACGGACAACGGCGATCGAGGTCGGTCACGTCTTCGATCTCGGGCAGCGCTACAGCCAGCCGATGGAGGCCGGATTCCTTGACCCGGATGGACGGGAGACTCTCTTCCACATGGGGTGCTACGGGATCGGGGTGAGCCGCCTTCTCGCCGCGGCCATCGAGCAGTCCCACGATGACGGGGGGATCATCTGGCCATTGGCCATGGCGCCTTGGGCCATCTGCGTTCTGCCCCTCGCAGGAAAGGATCAGGAGATGACTGCCAAGGGCGAAAGGATTGCGGCCATCATCGAGGAACGATTTCCCGGAGAGGTATTGATCGATGACCGTGAGGCGCGTCCCGGAGTGAAGTTTGCCGACGCCGATCTTTGCGGGTTTCCTCTTCAGGTTATCCTGGGGGAGAGAAATCTTCGGGAGGACCGCGTGGAGCTCAAGGTCCGGAAAACGGGCGAGCGTCACCTTCTCCCGGTCTCGGGCCTTCCTGAATGGATCGGGGACTTTCTCGGACGACCCGGATCAATGGTTGACACATTGATCCTCGACCGATAAAATAACCGTTTTGTGATGCTTAAATATCATATCGACAAAATACCCGATCTTCGGCTTTCGGAGCCCATGGCTCTCGATCTTTCCCTGTCAGAGGCGATCGCCGAGGCGCCCGACGTCTTTTTGGTGAGCGAGACA
The DNA here is from genome assembly GCA_027415345.1 of Nitrospirota bacterium. Classification (GTDB taxonomy): domain Bacteria; phylum Nitrospirota; class Leptospirillia; order Leptospirillales; family Leptospirillaceae; genus UBA4572. Next base: position 11,183 of record DAIBTC010000008.1, on the reverse strand, counting down.
GAGGCCGAGTTCCGGGCAATGAAGGGACGGATCACGGGAACCCTCGGTCGGGAAGGAACTGATGTGATGGTCGATGTGACCGTCGGTTACGAAGTTCCGCTCTCTTGCGTGCGCTGCCTTGAGCCCTTTGTCCGCAAGGGAGGGGTCGGGGAGCGGACGCTCTTCTTTCACGAGAAGAACGCGACAGCCGACGAGCTTGAGCGATACGGAAAGGATGGGTGGGTCGATCTTGGACCCTGGGTCAGGGAACTTGTCCTGACAGACCTTCCCTTTTATCCTCTCTGCGACGAGGCCTGCAAGGGACTTTGTCCCGAATGCGGGGAAAACAGGAATACGGGTAGCTGCTCCTGCCCACCGGAGGGATGACAGGAGTCGCGACTGTCGATAGCGGCAGTCTGAAACCTCTTCGACGGGTGATTCCCGTGAATCCCCGCCAACAACCTTAAGAACCGTGAAGGAGTCCTTTCGTGGCACATCCAAAAACAAAGATTTCCCGGTCGAGACGGGACAAGCGCCGCACCCACAAGAAACTGACGCTGGGGGCCATCGTGACCTGCCCTTCCTGCGGTGAGCCAAAGCAGCCGCACTATGCCTGCCTTTCCTGCGGGACCTACAACAAGCGTCCCGTTCTCCGCATCAAGAACGGCTGAGGAAAAGACCGACTTCGGCCATGAAAATCGCACTGGACGCGATGGGAGGGGACTTCGGTCCTGATCCGCTGATTTCCGGCGCAGACCTGGCCTACCGAACCTTCGGGACACATCCGGTTCTGGTCGGGGACCGAAAGATCCTCGAAGAAAGGATCCGGGCCCTTTCCCTCAAGGCTCCCTTCGAGATTGTCGACTCGAAGGATGTCATTGCCATGACGGAAAAGGCCTCCGATGTGAGACGACGCCGGGGTTCCACCGTCTGGATGGCGACCGAACTCGTCAAGCGCAAGGAGGTGGACGGCGTCGTTTCCGCCGGCCACTCCGGAGCCTCCCTGGCCTCGGCCATGTGGGTTCTGGGCCGGCTCGACGGAGTCGAGCGACCGGCGATAGGAACCATCCTTCCCTCCCTGACCGGCCATTTCATCCTTGTGGACGGGGGAGCCAACGTCGATTGCAAACCCTCCCACCTTGTTTCCTTTGCCCACATGGGGCGAGTCCTGGCCCGCCATCTCTTTTCGAAAAAAGATCCCCGGGTCTTCGTCCTCTCGAACGGAGAGGAGGAGACCAAGGGCAACGAGCTGGTCCAGAGGACCATTGAAAGCCTGCGAGAAAGCCGCGTCCCGTGGTTTTCCGGTCCCATCGAATCCCGGGACATCTTTTCCGGGGAGGCGGATGTGGTGGTCTGTGACGGCTTTGTCGGAAATGTGGTCCTGAAGGAGGCCGAGGGGCTCGCCCAGACCATCATCGGAATGATGCGTGAGGCGGCCGGGGAAAGCTTGAGGTCCCGGATCGGCGGTCTTCTTCTTCGTCCCTCCCTCTCCCGCATGAAAAAAAGGCTCGATTATGCCGAATATGGAGGGGCTCCCCTCCTGGGAGTGAATGGCCTCTTTGTGATCTCCCATGGCCGTTCCAACAGCCTCGCCATCTCCAATGCCATGGGCATGGCCGACCGTCTTGCCAAATCGGGTCTGACGGGGACGATCGCCCAGGACATCGCCAAAATCCCGACCGGGGGATCGCTTCCGTGAGCTCTCCTGTCGCGGTCATCACGGGGACCGGCTCCTACGCCCCCTCCCGGATCATGACCAATGACGAATTTGCCGCCTATCTCGAGACCAGCGACAGCTGGATCCGGGAGCGGACGGGAATCCGGGAGCGTCGCATCGCTGCCCCCGACGAGGCCACGAGCGATCTGGCCGTCTTCGCGGCCAACCGGGCCCTCGAGGCTGCCGGTCTTCCGTCCGCCTCCCTTGACGGGATCCTCCTTGCGACCGCCACCCCGGACCTTCTGTTTCCCTCCACCGCCTGCCTAGTCCAGGCCCGCCTCGGGGCGGACAAGGCCTTCGCCTTCGACTTGAACGCCGTCTGTTCGGGCTTTGTCTACGCCATGAGCGTCGCCAAGAGCATGATCGAATCCCAGGCGGCCCGGCGTCTGTTGGTGATAGGATCCGAGGTCATGAGCCGGACACTCGACTGGTCCGACCGGGGAACCTGCATCCTTTTCGGAGACGGGGCCGGGGCGGTGGTGGTCGAGGCCTCGACCACGGCCCGGCGGGGTCTTGAGACCTTCCGGCTGAGGGCCGACGGGCGATATTTGGAGATGATCCACGTTCCGGGCGGCGGAAGCCGGCAGGGAGGGATGGAACCCTCCCCTTATATCCGGATGAAGGGAGGGGAGACCTTCAAGATGGCGGTCCGCTCCCTCCAGGAGTCTGTTACGGAGGTCCTGTCGGCCTCCGGAGTCTCTCCCGGGGAGATCGACCTTCTGGTCCCCCACCAGGCCAATATCCGCATAATCGACGCCCTGGCCTCCCGCCTGGGACTTCCTCCGGAGAAGGTGATGGTCAACATCGAACGGTATGGCAACACTTCGGCCGCCTCCGTCCCCGTGGCCCTCGACGAGGCGGTGCGAGGGGGAAGGGTGAAGGAAGGAAGCCGCCTCCTCCTGACCGCCTTCGGGGCTGGCGTGACCTGGGGGTCGGGCCTCCTCACCTGGGAAGCTGAAACACAGAAACGGAGTCGCGAGTGAAAACCGCCTTTCTTTTTCCAGGACAGGGCTCCCAGTATCCCGGGATGCTCGACGGCTTCGACCGGCCGGAAGAAAACCGCCGGATTTCCGAGGCCTGCGAAATTCTGGGAACCGACATTCTGGCGATTTCCCGGAATGAACCGCCCGGATCCCTGGACCTCACCTTCTGGACCCAGCCCTCCATTCTCCTGGCCAGCATCCTGGCCCTCGACCGGATCCGTGAAACCCGGGTGCCCGATGTGGTCCTGGGACACAGCCTGGGAGAGTATTCGGCCCTTGTCGCCGCCGGTGCCCTCTCTTTCGCCGATGCCATCCGGCTTGTCCATATGCGGGGCCGCTTCATGCAGGAGGCTGTCCCCGAAGGGGAAGGCCTGATGGCGGCCGTCCTTGGACCGGAGCGTGAGCGGGTCGAGGAAATCCTGGCCACGGTTCAGAGCGGGGAACCGGGTGTGGTGTCGGTGGCCAACGACAATTGTCCGGGACAGTGTGTTATCGCCGGATCCCGCCAGAAGGTTCTTCTCGCCATCGACCGCCTCAAGGAGGCCGGGGTCCGGAAGGTCGTTCCCCTGCCGGTCTCCGTCCCCTCCCATACTCTCCTCATGCACCGGGCGGCCCTGGCGATGAAGGATCTCCTGGCCGATGTGGCCCTCTCCCCCCTGACCGTTCCCTATGTTCCGAATGTCACGGCCCGTCCCCTGGGTCCTGGCGAAGTCTCCCGCGAAATCCGGGAACTTCTGGTGCGCCAGATGGAAAGTCCCGTCGAATGGAGGCGGTCGGTCGCGGGCCTTCTCCTGGACGGGGTTACACGCTGTGTGGAGGTGGGGCCGGGGTCGGTTCTTGCGGGACTTGGCAAACGAATCGAACGGGGAATGGAATCCCAGGCCGGGAAGATCCTCTGGGAGACGACCGATCGCAAGGAGGAGGGAAGGTGAAGGAGAAGGAGACCGAACCCAGGCTTTCTGAGCAGGTGGCCCTGGTCACCGGAGCCAACCGGGGGATCGGCTGGGCCATCGGAGGGGCACTTCTCTCGGCCGGTGTCCGGGTCGCCTTCGGCTGCCGCACAGGTGCCGACGCCGTTCAGGAAAGGATCCGGGCCCTTCCCGGGGGTGAACGGGGGGCGGCGGTCGTCCTCGACATGAATGATTCCGCCTCCATCGAGGCGGCGCTTGATTCAGTGTTGCATCGATGGGGTAGGGTTGATATTCTTGTGAACAATGCCGGCATCGTGCGTGACAGGCTTCTCTTGCGCATGGACGAAGCGGAGTTCCGGGAGGTGATCGATGTCAACCTGGTAGGTTCTTTCCGGATGGTGAAGGCGGTCCTGCGTCCCATGATGAAGCAGCGCTATGGGCGGATCGTTTCCATCTCGTCGGTCGTGGGGGCGACCGGAAATGCCGGCCAGGCCAACTATGCGGCTTCCAAGGGAGGGCTCGAAGCCTTCTCGAAATCGGTGGCCCTTGAGGTGGCCTCCCGGGGCATCACCGTCAATGTCGTAGCCCCCGGCTTCATCGAAACAGACATGACGGCAGGACTTCCCGAAAACGTGACAAGCGGGGTCCTGGAACGGATTCCTGTCCGGCGCTTCGGCCGGGGAGAGGAGATCGCGCATGCGGTCCGCTTCCTCGTCGATCCGGCGGCGGGATATATTACGGGCGCCGTCGTTCCCGTGAATGGCGGGCTTTACATGCCGTAGGCGGCAGGATCCGGGGAGGCTTCCCGGATCATAAAAATCCTTCAAGGAGGTTTGTTTTCATGGCGATCAATGATCGGGTCAAGAAAATTATTGCGGAACAGCTTGGGGTCGAGGAGGAGGAGGTTCATCCGGAGTCCCATTTCGTCGAGGATCTCGGAGCCGACTCTTTGGACACCGTCGAGCTGGTGATGGCCCTGGAGGAAGAGTTCGGAATTGAAATCCCTGACGAGGATGCGGAGAAGATTTCGACTGTCCAGAATGCGGTCGACTATATCAGCGAGCGCGTCTGATGGGGATTCGTCCCCTTCAGGACCGGAGAGTCGTCGTTACAGGAGTGGGAATCGTCTCCCCCCTGGGCAACACCGCCCAGTCGACATGGGAGGCGGCCCGCGCAGGCCGGTCCGGAGTGGGAACCATCACGCGTTTTGACCCCTCCGACCTTCCTGTCCGGATCGGGGGAGAGGTCAAGGGGTTCGATCCGGGACAGTGGATCGACAAAAAAGAAATCAAGAAGATGGACAGCTTCATCCATTACGCGATGGCGGCGGCCCAGATGGCCGTGGAGGATTCCGGGCTCGAGATCAGCGACGCCACGCGGGAACGGATCGGGGTCTATGTCGGATCGGGAATCGGCGGAATCGGCGGGATCGAATACTACCATTCCCAGCTGGTGGAGGGAGGACCGCGAAAGGTGTCTCCCTTCTTCATTCCGATGGTTCTCATCAACCTGGCCTCGGGGCAGATCGCGATCCGACTGGGGCTCGAGGGCCCCAATTCCTGTGCCGTGACAGCCTGTGCCACCGGTGTCCACTGCATCGGGGATGCCTATCACATCGTCCGGAGGGGTGATGCGGATGTCATGCTGGCCGGAGGCGCCGAATCGGCCTTCACCCCGTTGACCGTGTCGGGCTTTGCCGCGGCCCGGGCCCTTTCCTCACGGAACGACGATCCCGAGCATGCCTCCCGTCCCTTCGACCGTGACCGGGATGGATTCGTGCTGGGCGAAGGGGCCGGCGTGGTCGTTCTCGAGACCCTTGAGCGGGCCCGGGCCCGGAAGGCCCACATCTATGGGGAGATCCTCGGATACGGCATGACGGGAGACGCCTATCATATCACCGCCCCTCCCGACGACGCCGGCGGGGCTGTCCGCTGCATGAAGATGGCTTTGTCGAACGCAGGGATTTCCCCCTCTGAGGTGAACCACATCAATGCCCACGCCACCTCGACCTTTGCCGACAAGATTGAGACCAAGGCCTTGAAGACCGTCTTCGGGGAGCAGGCTTCGAAAATCCCCGTGTCGGCCCTGAAATCGATGATGGGACATCTTCTGGGAGCCGCCGGAGGTGTGGAGACGGCGCTGGCCTTCATGACGCTTCGCCACGGAGTGATCCTGCCCACGATCAATCTCGATAATCCCGATCCCGAATGCGATCTCGATTACGTCTCCGAAGGGGCGAGAAAGCAGGATGTCAGGGTGATTCTCAAGAACTCCTTCGGGTTCGGCGGCACCAACGCCTCCCTCGTGATTTCCCGGGTTGATGGCTGAAAGGGCCGACTCCCTTTTCCTGCTGAGGACAGACAATGTTTCCCCGGTCCCAATGGATGCACAACCTCCCGGTCCTTGAAGAGCGTCTCGGATACCGCTTCCGATCCCTGGAACGGCTCGAAGAGGCGACCATCCACAAGTCCTATACCAACGAGTTCCGGAAAGGGGGAGCCCGCCGCGACAACGAGCGGCTGGAGTTTCTGGGAGACACCGTTTTGGGCCTCGTGATCGCCGAACATCTCATGAAGACCTGTCCCGATTCTCCGGAGGGGGTTCTTTCCAAGCTCAAGGGACGGATCGTCTCGGAGCCGACCCTGGCCCAGGTCGCCCGGAATCTCGGTCTGGGAAGCTTCCTTCTGATTGGCCGGGGTGAGGAGATCACCCAGGGGCGCGAAAAGAACTCCATCCTCTCCGATGCCCTCGAGGCGGTCATCGCCGCGATCTATCAGGACGGAGGCCTCGAGGCCGCCAGGAATTTTGTTCTCCGTGAGTTCCGGGAGGTGATCGAGGGGGCATCCAAGACCGACACCATCGCCGATCACAAGACCGAACTCCAGGAATATTGCCAGCGAGAACTTGAAACCCTTCCGAAGTACAAGATCACGGGCCAGTCCGGGCCAGACCACCAGAAGGTCTTCGATGTGGCAGTCCTGATCCGGGAAAGCATCTGGGGGGAAGGACAGGGGCATTCGAAAAAGGAGGCGGAACAGAAAGCCGCGGCCGTCGCGCTTGAGCGCATCGCTCGCACGACCAAGGACGTCCATCAGCCTTCGGGAACAACCTGAGTTTTCTGAGTTCCGCCAATCGTAAACAGGTCGGGGGACCTCCTCGGTTGTCCGACGAGAGGAAAGAGGAGATGGAACGAGAAAAGGCGCCTTTTGGCGCCTTTCTTCGTTTCGGGGGTTCGGACCCTCCTACATCCAGCCGAAGGCGACCTGGAGGGAGATGATGTGGTCGGGATTCAGTCCGGGAACGGGACTGGCTTCTTCGGTGTAGTAGGAGGCATTCACTTCGAAGGCCCAGAGGTCGATTCCGACACCGAAGGTGGGATATCCCTCATAGAGGCCGGCCGAGACAGTCAGAATCTCAGGAAACTGGTACTGCACGCCAAATCGGGTATGGAGCCACAGGGAATCCCCTGTGTAGTAGAGATAGTTGGTCACGTCGACATAGTCGATATCGGCCAAGAGGCGTCCGAAGCCAATGTCCGGATCGATGCCGACGCCGGCGTTGATGAGTTGGGGCAGGGAGCCGGCATCGCCGAAGCTTGCCGTTCCGACGTTGAGAATCGAGGCCCCCAGGGTCGGGTTCAGGGGAAGGTCGAAGTGATAGATGGCTCCGAGATTGCCGACCACCCCGAATCCGTGGGAGAGGTTGTTCGAAAGTGTGCTCGAGAGGGCGCTGGCCTGGGAGACGGTGAGGGACGGAACATTTTCGAACATCTGGTAGAGTCCCATCAGGGTGCCCCCCACCTGGAGATGGTGGTTGAAGAAGCCGTAGGCCCCGCTGATCACGATTCCGGAATCGGAGAGGGCGGCAAGGGAGGCCAGGTTGGTGGTGGTGGGGGAGGCGTTGGCAACCCCCAGGGCCTGGTTGTTGGTCAGGAGGCCGATGGCAAAGTCATGGGTCGTGTAGTTCGAGTAGTCTCCCACCCGGGCATAGAGGCTCTGTCCGGCCACGCTGTTGAAGGCGTTGACATAGGTGGACGGGTTGCTGGTGCTGGCGCCGTTCAGGCTGTTATAGAGGTTCGGATAGAGGGAGGGGTAGGTGATGTCGGCCGAAATGTTGAGGATCTGGAAGGAGGAGCTCTGGATGTTGTCGAGGCCTGCCGGGTTGTAAAAGGGGGCGTTCGAGTCGTCGGCCACGGCGGTGAAGGCCCCTCCCATCCCTTCCACGAGGACGCCCTGGTAGAGGATCGGAAACTGTTGGAAGAGGGCGGATCCAGCCACGCCCGATGGTCCGGCCTGGGCGCGATCCGGAGCCAGGATTAGAGCCAGGGAGCAAATCCCCGCCAGGGCTCCCGACAGGAGAACGGTCTGCAGGCGGTCACGTCGTCGGATCATGGTCGGTCCTTGGATAGAGGGTGCGCAAGGGTCTGGGAGTCTTTTCGGAAAAAAGGGGTCCGGACTTGAGGGTCACAGCTGGCTCAGGTAATAGGCCAACCCGGACGGGCTCAAAGTGACGCTCGTGGGAGCCGTCCCGGAGGGATTGGAGGCGCAACCTGAACTTTGATTCGTGTTGCAATTATTGATGGCATTGAGAAACTGATTGAAGGAGGTGGCGATATTCGTGTTGGCCGATCCCAGGGAGGCCAGAAAGTAGGGGAGGACATTGAGGGACGTCGTCGTTCCCACGGAAAGGGTGGCGCTTCCGGAGCAGCCGGAACAGGTGGCCCCCAGGATGGCGGCGATGTTGGGAAGAAGACTTGATGAAGAAAGACCTGTCGCCAAGGTGGATTCATTGAGGGAACCACATCCCGAGAGTCCGCCCCCGCTTTGGGGGCACAATTCCCAAGCGCCGTTGTTGTAGACGATCCCCGTCTCATATTGCGCCACGGCCAGAAGATAGACGGCCGAGGCCAAAAGGATGGAGGAGGAATCCGGGCAGTTGGCGGCGTTTGCGGTGGAGCCGGAGCAAGGGGTGTTGGCCAGGGTCTGGAGAGCGGTGGTCAGATTGTCGAGATAGGCGGTTTTGCAGGAGTTGTTCGAAAGACAGGGAATGGCCTGGTTGATCCCCTGGAGAACCTGGGTGGCGCTGGCATTTTCGTTGACCAGATTCAGGACATTGGAGAGGATCTGGGTGATGGTGGCGCCCCCCGATCCGGACGTCCCGTTTCCCAGGGCGAGATAGGCGTTAGCGTAGGCGTTGGCGATGTCCGGATTTACACAGGTGTTGTTCGGGCAGTAGGGGGCAAGGATGGAAATCGCCCCGGAGTAGTTGCCGTTCGCGATATCGGTGTTGGCGACCTGGAGGGCTCCCAGGGCCGTCCCGGGATTTCCCGTGCCGTTTCCGAGCATGTTTCCGTTCCCGCAGGAAGCGAGGGAGAAGAAGACGAAACAAAACCACACGGAGAGGAGGGGACGAGGGGTGCGTCGAAGCCAGGAAGCCATGACCGGATCCTTGGTTTGGCCCATGGGGGGACCTTGTTGTTGATGCGGGGTCGTTTGGGCTATGATCAGCCATCAAAGCGGACAGAGGGTATAATCCCAAAAAACTGTCTCAACTTCAAGAAAAGTCTATAAATCTATATTTTCATCGGGAGAGGATCTTGGCAGAAGACAGGGAGGAGGGGGCCTACGCCCGCTCCGGGGTCTCGATCGACCGGGGGAACCTTTGGGTGGAGGCGATCAAGCCTCTGGCAGGGAGGACACGCCGGACTGGGGTGGTCTCCGGGATCGGAGGGTTCGGAGGGGTCTTCCGGCCGGATTTCGGCCGCTACGAGGATCCTGTCCTCGTCTCGGGCACGGACGGGGTCGGGACCAAGCTCCTGGTCGCCCGGTGGGCCGGACGTTTTTCCGGACTCGGGATCGATCTGGTTGCCATGTGCGCCAACGATATCGCCGTCATGGGGGCCGATCCCCTTTTTTTTCTCGACTATTTCGCCACGGGACGGCTCGATGTCGACGAATCCCTTCCCCTCATGGAGGGCATCGTGCAGGGATGCCAGGAGGCGGACATGGCCCTTCTGGGAGGGGAAACGGCCGAGATGCCGGGGCTCTATGCCCCCGGAGATTTCGACCTGGCGGGTTTCTGCGTGGGGATCGCGGATCGCAGGAAAATCATCGACGGCTCAGGGGTCAAGCCGGGGGACCATGTCTTCGGGGTCTCCTCCTCGGGGCTCCATTCCAACGGCTATTCCCTGGCGAGGCGGGTTCTCCTGGAAGGGGAGAAAGTCCGCCCCGACGAACCGGTCCCCTTTGAGGAAAAGACTACGTGGGGAGAAATCCTGACGGTTCCGACCCGCATTTATGTCCGCCTCATGGCCGCCATCCGGCAGGCTCTCCCGGTCGGAGCCTTTGTCCATGTGACCGGGGGAGGACTGACGGAGAACATTCCCCGGGTCCTTCCGGACAATGTCTCTGTCAGAATCGTCCTTGAGGCCTGGCCGCTGCCCCCCCTCTTTTCCTATCTCAGGCAGTCGGGAGGCATCGATCTTCCCGAAATGCTCCGTGTCTTCAACATGGGGATCGGACTGGTCGTCATCGTCTCCCCTGAATCCTCGTCCACACTGGTCTCCCTTCTGTCGTCCCGGGGTGAGAGGTTCTGGCGTCTGGGAGAGGTCGTGGCCGGCCACCGGGAGGTTCTCTATGCCGGAGGGTAGTCCGCTTCGTCTGGCTCTCTTTGCCTCGGGGCGGGGATCGAATGCCATGGCGATCCTCTCGGCGGTCAAATCCGGACGGCTTTCGCGGATCGCCCCGGCTCTTCTCGTCTGTGACAGGGAGAATGCGCCGGTGCTGGAAAAGGCCCGGGACGCGGGGCTTCCGGCCATTTTTCTAAATCCCAAATCCTTTCCGTCGAAGGATGACTATGAGAAGGGAATCCTTGCCCATCTCCGGGAAAAAAAGGTTGAGGCGCTCGCCCTGGCGGGATATATGCGCCTGGTGGGCCCGGTCCTGATCGGGGCCTTTCCTGACAGGATCGTCAATATCCACCCCTCGCTCCTTCCCGCCTTTCCCGGACTTCATGCCCAGAGGCAGGCTCTGGACTACGGGGTTCGGGTGACGGGGGTTACCGTCCACTTCGTGGACCTTCAGATGGACCACGGGCCGGTCATCCTCCAGAAAACCGTTCCCGTCTTTCCAGACGATACGGAGGAGATTCTCGTCGAAAGGTTGCTTCCCGTTGAGCACGAAGCCTATGTCGAGGCGTTGGACGCCCTTTCTGCCGGGCGTCTGCGCATCTCTGGGCGGCGAGTCCTCTGGAACCCCGATTGATGTGGGTGTGAGGTTATGGTAGTCTCATGCGATATCAACAAGGGGGGTTAGCTCAGTTGGGAGAGCGTCAGGATCGCACCCTGAAGGTCAGGGGTTCAAATCCCCTACCCTCCACCAACTTAGACGATTCTAAGTTGGGATTGTGCCATATTTGTACCATGAGTTGAGTTTTCCACAAACCTTGCAAGATGCTCATGGGTCAGGTGAGCATACCTTTGCACCATCTTGTAATCCGACCATCCTCCCAATTCCTGAAGAACATGGAGCGGCGTTCCCGATTGCACATGCCATGAGGCCCAAGTGTGTCTCAGGTCATGCCAGCGGAAGTCTG
>DAIBTC010000089.1 GCA_027415345.1 Nitrospirota bacterium | reverse complement strand
CCCCGGGTTCCCGGACCGTTTTGCACCACCTCCCCCACCACCTCGTGGCCCGGGATCCCTTCCCCCGGAAGGACCGGAAGATCGCCTTCCACGACGTGGAGATCGGTCCGGCAGACGCCGCAGGCCAGGACCCGCACAAGGATCTCCCCCTTCCCCGGCTCCGGAACGGGACGGTCGACGAGGTCGAGCGTGTCGGGCCCCAGGGGGCCGTGGCGCCGGATCACCTGGGCTTTCATGGGACCTCCTTGATTTTTATGTCAGACGCCGCAGCCCCGGGCTCCGTCCTTCCGGGGCTCCTTCAGGATCTTCCGGATGATGCTCTCCGCAAGACACCAGCGGGTGAGCGAGGACTGCAGAAGGTTCGCTCCCACGAAGGCGGTGAGCCAGAGCCAGTTTCTTGAGACATAGACCGACAGGAGAAGGCTCACCAGGATGAGCGTCCCTGCCAGTCCCCGGATCATTCGTTCGATTTTCATTGTCGACTCCTCAGAAAGGTTGTCAGGTTCATTATTCCCCGTTTGTCGCGGGATGCAAGGCTTGCTCCTTGCCGTGGAGGCGTTCGCGGGGCCACGCCTTCCCCTCCACGATCAGGATCAGGAGGGGCACGACAAAGAGCGTGAGCAGGGTCGAGACCACCGACCCGAAGAGAAGGGCGATCGCCATCCCCCGGAAGATGGGATCGGAGAGGATCACGAAGGATCCGGCGATCAGGGCCGCGGCGGTCAGGAGGATGGGACGGGTCCGCACCGCCCCCGTCTCGAGAATGGCCTGCCGGATCGGAACCCCCTCCCGCCGTTTGGCATGGAGAAAGTCGACCAGGAGGATCGAGTTTCTCACCATGATCCCCGCCAGGGCGATGAAACCGATCATGGAGGTCGCCGTGAAGTTCGACCCGAGAAGGATGTGGCCCGGGATGACCCCGATCAGGGCCAGGGGAATGGGGCTCATGATCACGAGAGGGGTGATGAAGCTCTCGAACTCGGCCACGATCAGGAGGTAGATCAGGATGATCGCGGCTCCGAAGGCGATCCCCATGTCCCGGAAGGTCACGAAGGTCACCTGCCATTCCCCCCCCCAGCGCACCGTCATCCCCGAGGTCGACCAGGGATATCCGGTAAAGATCTGCCGGAGGGGCACCTGGTGGGCGGAGGCATCGGCGGCGATCTTTCTTTCGAGGTCGACGGCGGCATAGACCGGACTTCGGGAGGATCCCAGGGTGTTTCCGGTCACGTAGACGACCGGCCTGAGGTTCTTCCGGGTGATCGGCTGCTCGGTCGTCCGGCGTTCGACATGGACCAGGGCCCGGACCGGAATGAGCCGTCCGCCGTTTCCCCGGACGAAGACGCTCGACAGGTCCCGGATATTGGACCGGTCCCGCACCGGGTACTCGATCAGGATCGGGACATGGCCCTTGCCGGTCTTTGTGTGGAGGGTCCCGCTCAGGCCGTGGAGGGCGAGTCCCATGGCGTTGGCCACATCCAAAGGCGAGACGCCGGAGAGGGCGGCCTTCTCCTGGTCCACCACCACCCGGTAGAGAGTCTGGGAATCCCGGATCGAGGTATCCACATCCACGATCCCCGGGGTGCTCCGGAAGAGATCGGCCAGGTGGCGGCCCTCCTCCACCAGACGGTCGTAGTCCGATCCGTAGAGCTCGGCGGTGATCGGGGCATAGACCGGGGGCCCGGGCGGGACCTCCACGACCTTGATCCGGGCGCCCAGGGCCGCGGCCGGTTTCATCAGGCTTTTCTCGATGCCTTCGGCGATGGCGTGGCTTCCCAGGCTCCGTTGGTCCTTGGGAAGGAGGTCGAGATGGAGCTCGGCCACCCGTTTGCCCGACCGGAGGTAGTAATGGCGCACCAGGCCGTTGAAATCGAAGGGAGCCGCGGTTCCCACGTAGGCCTCGTAGCTCTTGACCTCGGGATTGGTCCTGACGATCCCTTCCAGGCTTTTGGCAACGGCCGCCGTCCGCTCGAGCGTCGTCCCGGCCGGCATGTCGATCACCACATCGATCTCGCTCTTGTTGTCGAAGGGGAGCATCTTCAACAGGATGGTCCGGGAATAGAAGAAGAGCATGGAACCCACGGTGAGGACGACCACCCCACCCAGGAATCCCCAGCGTTTACGCGGGGAATCCAGGAGCGGCTCCATCAGGATCCGGTAGAGGTGGCGGATCCTGAGCTCGAGTTTTCCTGTTCCCTTCTTTTCCGTGGCCCCGGGACGGATCAGGCGGATCGCCATGTAGGGGGTCACGATCAGGGCCACCAGAAGCGACCCGATCATCGCCATGGAGGCATTGACCGGGATCGGCCGCATGTAGGGCCCCATCAGGCCGCTCACGAAGGCCATGGGAAGGAGGGCCCCGATGACGGTGAAGGTGGCGAGGATCGTGGGGTTCCCGACCTCGGAGACGGCCACGATCGCGCGGTCGATCAGGGTTTTGCGGTCGTGGTGGCCTCCCAGGAAATGGAAATGGCGGTAAATGTTTTCCACGATGACGATGGCGTCGTCCACCAGGATCCCGATGGAGAAAATCAGGGCGAAGAGCGTCACCCGGTTGATCGTGTAGCCGATCATCATCGAGAAGAAGAGGGTGAGCGAGAGTGTGACGGGAATAGCGACCGCCACGATCCCGGTCTCCCGGATCCCCAGCGCCACCCCGATCAGGAGGATGACGGAGGCGGTTGCAATCAGGAGATGCTCGAGGAGATCGTTGGCCTTTTCGTTGGCGGTATGGCCGTAGTTTCTTGTTACCGTCACCGTCACGTCCCCGGGGATCAGGGTCTTCTCAAGATCCCGGACCTTACGGAGGGCCGCCCGGGAGACGGTCACCGCGTTGATTCCCTTTTTCTTGGCCATGGCGATCGTCACCGCCGTCCGGTCGGGAATGCCGGGATGGCCGGGACCATACCCCTGCCAGAGATAGTGGGAGACCGGCTCCGGACCGTCGGTGACGGTGGCCACCTGGGAGAGGCGGATGGTCCGCCCGCTGGCGACTCCCACCACCAGGTTCCGGACATCGTCGGCCGTCTTGAGGCTTCCCGAGAGGTTGACGCGGAAGGAGGTGTCGTTTCTGTCGAAGCTTCCCATGGAGATGCTGATGTTGGAGCGGGTCAGGGCCCCGGCGATATCGGAGGCCGAGCGGTCGAAGGCCTTCATCGCCGCGGGATCGAGCCGGACCCGGATCATCCGGTGGCGGCCTCCGATGGTGTAAACCGACCCGGTCCCCGGAATCCGCTTGAGGCGCGAGACCACGCGGGAGGCGATCCGGGTCAGGGCAAAGTCCGACTCCGTGGCGGAGGAGAGGGTCACCGCCAGCACGGGGACGTCGTTGATGTCCTTGGGCCGGACGAGGATCCGCCCGGTGCCTTCCGGAAGATAGGCCCGGGCCTTCATGACCTCGTTGTAGACCTTCACCAGGCTCTCGTTCATGGGCTGGCCGACCCGGAACCTGACCGTCACCACGGTCTCGCCGCGCAGGGACTGGGAGTAGACGGACTTGACCCCCTTGAGCCGGTCCAGATGGCGTTCGAGAGGCTCGGTCACGCTCTTTTCCACCTCCCGGGGGGAGGCCCCCGGATAGGAGACGAAGAGATCCATCATCGGAACCCGGATCTGGGGATCCTCTTCCCGGGGGGTCTTGAGAACCGCCAGCCCTCCCACCAGGAGGGCCACGATCACGAAGATCGGGGTCAAACGTGAGTCGATGAAGAAATGGGCGACCCTCCCGGCGATTCCCCGGGTGCTTCGTTCGTTGTCAGGGGTCTCGTCGTTCATTGCCCCCGCTCCGCCACGGCCGCACCATCCTCGAGGGTCGGCGGCGGCTGGGCCACGATCCGCTCGTTTTGGGACAGTCCCGAAAGGATCTCGACCCGCCCGTCTTCCCGGCGGCCCGTCCGGACGTAACGGAGCACCGCGTGTCCGCCCGAAACCACGAAGATCTCATGGAGTCCCTCGTGGTCGATCACTGCAGTGGCCGGAACGAAGAGGCCCGGCGTGCCGGAGACGGGAATGTAGAGCTTTCCGTAAATCCCCACGAGATGGTCCGCTCCCTGGCCTTTCTCCGTCCGGGGGAGGGGGCTCAGGAGGACCTTGACCGTCACCGTATGGGTCAGGGGATCGGAGCGGGGGGAGAGATCCCGGATCCGGCCCGTCATCTGGCTCTCCTCGACCTTGAAGGTCACCGGAAGGCCGATCTTGAGATTTCCGACCAAAGAGTCGGGGACATGGGCCACCACCTCGAGGCGCGAGGAGTCGATCACCGACAGGAGCGGGGCCCCGGGACGGACCACGTCTCCCCGGTGGACGGCCCGGTTGGCGATCCGTCCCGCAAAGGGGGCGACCACCCGGGTCCAGGAGAGCTGGGCTTTGGCCTCCCTTTCCTGGGCACTGGCGACATCGAGCGCCTGTTTCGCCCGGTCCCACTCGGAGCGGGAGGCGCTCCCGGTGCGATAGAGCCGGTCGATGCGGGCGAAGCTGGTCCGGGCATAGGCGAGGGCGGCCTCGGCACTGGAGAGCCTTGAGGCATAGGTCTGACCGGAGAGGACGACCAGGAGCTGGCCCTTCCCGACCCGTTCTCCCAGATGCACCGGAATCCTCTCCACCTGCCCGTCGACCCGGGCGGTCAGGTCGGCCTCATGGATCCCCCGGACCACCCCGGCCACCGAGATTTCCCGGGTCATTCCGGAGGCGATGGGCGCCATGACCTCCAGGGAGACCGGGGGCGGGCCGCTTTTTGGCCCCCCTGTGCCCCCCTTATGGCATCCGGCCAAGGGAAAAATCGAAAGGAAGATCAGCGAAGCCAGAATCCCGAGCCTGAAAGCTGTCCCTTCCCGCCTGATCTGACACGACATCGACGACTCTCCCCTTTTCGGTCTCATGGTGTTCATCTGCAAAGGTTCGACAAAGGTTTCCGGATCCCGGATCTCTTACGAGTTCCGGAAGACCGGGTCTTTTTCAGAAAGGGCGCCCACGGCCTTCTTCAGGGCCAGCACCGCTTCCACAAAACGGGTCCGGTCGGATAGAAGCCTGAGCCGCGCCCGGCGGTAGGCCACATCGGACCGGAGCATGTCCGCGAACCGGACGAGGCCCACACGATAACGCTCGTGGACGATCCGCCGCTCCTCGGACTCCTCCTGCAGGCGCCCCTCGTCCACCTTCAGGGCGCCGTAGAGCGTTTCGCTTTCAGCCCAGGCGGCGCGGACATCGTAGATGAGGGCGTTTCTCCGGTCCTCCTCCTTGTACTCGGCCTCAAGAAGCGAAAGGGAGGCCCTTTCCCTCTTTTCCTTGTCCGACATCCCGTTGAAGAGGTTCCACTGGATCTGACCGATCACCGTGTAGTCCTGCTTTCCCCAGGCCAGGGTGGGATTGTATTCGTTGTAGAGCCCCTGGGCGCTTACCTGGGGAAAAAATCCGGCCAGGGCTCCGCTTGCCATTTCCCGGCGGGCGGCGATCTCCTTTTCCAGGGCCCGATAGTCCGGCCGGTCCGAAAGCGCCTGTCCGACCAGGGCTTCGACCCCCCGGTCCCCCAGGGCCCGGTAGGCCGTCTCGGCGCGTCCCAGAAGGTCGGGATCCCGCACCAGCATCCCCGAATCCTTGCTGTGGCCCAAGAGCCGGGAGAGCCGGATCCGGGCCAGGGTCACGTCCTTCTGGGCCTCGAGGAGGCGGACCGAAAGGTGTTTCACATGGACCCCCGCCGCCAGGTACTCCGCCCGGACGCTCTTTCCGGCCGCCACATTGTCCCGGGCGATCTTTTCCTCCTCCCGGGCCGCCCGGACCATCTCGGTAAGAACCGAGACGCGGTCGGAGGCCAGGAGGACGTCGAGATAGGCGCGCGACGTCTGCTCGACCAGGAGCTGTTCCTTCCAGCGGACGATCTCGTGGCGCGCCTCGCTCTGGCGGTTGGCGGCCCGGAGGCCGTGAAATCTCCCGCCTCCAGAAAAGATCGTCTCCGAGAGCTGGGCCTGGAATCCGAAGGTCTGGGTGTTGGCCGGATTGTTGAGGGTGTTCAGGTTCGTAAATGAGGTCGAGGTGACCAGGGCCTCGTTCAGCAGGATCCCGAAGGAGGTCAGGGGATTGTTGGTCGTGATGAAACTTTCGCCGACGGCCAGGGTCGGAAGATAGGTTCCGAGGGCCTGGACGCTCCGGGTTTTCTGGGCCTCCTCGTCAAGGCGGGCCGCCCGGAGGTCCGGATTGCCCTGGATCGCGGCGTGAACCGCCTCCGCCAGGGTCAGGGCCCGCAAGGGTGCGGGCACAAAAAAAATCAGCGCCGCCAGGAGGGCGGACATGATCAGGAAGGGGGGCGTCTTCATCGGCAGAAAATCTCCTTCATCATGGAAAAAAACTCGGGAATTCTCGGATCCGCGAGGCGGTAGAAGACCTGATGGCCCGCCCGCCTGTCCGCAAGGATCCCCTTGTCCCTCAAAATTGCCAGATGCTGGGAGAGGTTGGACTGGGATACCCCCAGTTCCTCGGCCAGAACCCCCACACTCTGCTCCCCTTCGGTCAGGATTTCAAGAAGATGGATCCGGACCGGATGGCCGAGAACCCGCAGGCACCGGGCCCCCACCGTGACCTTTTTGTCGGAAATTATATCTTCATCTTTCATAATATTATGATATTAGAATATTAATCCTGTTGTCAAGCCCCCTTCTCCTATTGGGGTCTTCGAATTAAATCCGACGTCGACGAATCAAAAACGGAAAGGGTCGGGGAAGGGGCCGGGGCGGCTTTCTTCGCCGCCTTCTCTCGTCCTTCGATGGCCGTTACGTCCAGGGACGAATCAATGACGATGGCTCCCGGATCCAGCACACGGGACTTGAGTGCCTCGTGAATCTGTCCCGCCAGATACGTCCGGGGAAACTCGTGAAACGCCCGGGAGAGGGTCGCATGCGAGGGGAGCTTCCGAGGGTCCCCCACAATTCGTCGGAGAAGCTCCTCCGACTTCAGCC
>DAIBTC010000088.1 GCA_027415345.1 Nitrospirota bacterium | reverse complement strand
TCTTCCCGAAACGGGAAGAAGCCGGAAAGGTTCGCCTCCGGTCGCCCGGGCCATGACGGCGGTCCAGAATGCCTCTTCGTCCTCCTGACGGCTGACGTAACGAAGAAGAGCTCCGTCAGGTCCAAAACAGACCGGTGTACCCAGGTACACCCACCCGGAGAAGTCGATTGCGGCCGAAAGGAGAGAAAGGAGACTCGCCCGGGAGAGATGGAGGGTCTCCTCGGCGGAGAGTCCAAGAAGCCTTGCGATTCCCCGTTCCGAGGAAATCTCCCCGGCCCCGGCCCCGTCCTGAGGATCGATCCGGCAAAGATGGCCAAGCCGGACAAGGGCATCGAGAAACGGCGTCCTGGCCGTGGCCAGGGTCGTCTCCCGGGCGGGAGGCTCGGCCAGACCGTCCAGCACCACCAGGAGGTCAGTGCCGGATCCGCCCGCCCGGGTCATGAAAAGCCCAGGATGGCCAGAACCTCTTCCTTTCTGGCGGGGACCCGGATCTCGGGCGGCTGGGAGTGGAAGACCGTATCGGGATCCTTGAGACCATGGCCCGTGAGTGTGCAGACGATCCGCTCCCCTCCGGAGAAGGACCCGGCCCGGGCTCTTTTCAGGACTCCGGCAAGGGAGGCGGCCGAAGCCGGTTCGCAGAAGATTCCCTCCTTCGAAGCGAGGAGATGGTAGGCCTCAAGAATCTCGCTGTCCGAGACAGCAAGGATCGATCCTCCCGATTCCTGCGCGGCCGTCAGAGCACCCTGCCAGGAGGCGGGGTTCCCGATCCGGATTGCGGAGGCCAGGGTTTCCGGCTTTTCCACCACATGGCCGAGAACGATCGGGGCGGCCCCCTCGGCCTGGACGCCGGTCATCCTCGGCAGGGTTCCGATCCGGCCGGCGTCCCGGTAGGCCTTGTAGCCGGCCCAGCTGGCCGTGATGTTGCCGGCATTACCCACCGGAAGAAAATGATAGTCAGGGGCCGACCCGAGCTGGTCGGAAATCTCGAAGGCGACCGACCGCTGCCCCTCTAGTCGGTCCGGATTCACGGAATTGACGAGAGCCACCGGATAAGACTCGGCTACCTCCCGGACAATCCGGAGGGCGTGATCGAAAAGGCCCTCCACCTGGATGACCGTCGCATGGTGGACGATGGCCTGGGCGAGCTTGCCGCGGGAGATCTTTCCGTCGGGGATGACCACGAAGACCCGGAGACCTGCCCGGGCCCCGTAGGCGGCAGCGGAGGCGGAGGTGTTGCCCGTCGAGGCGCAGATGAGGGCCCGGGCCCCCTTCTTCACGGCGCGGGAGACGGCCAGGGTCATCCCCCGGTCCTTGAAGCTCCCGGTCGGGTTCGCCCCTTCGAACTTGGCCCAGAGGCTGACCGGAACAGGAATCTCGCGGACAACCGTCTCCAGGGGGATCAGGGGGGTCCCCCCCTCCTGGAGTGTCACAGCCTCCCGGGGGTCGGGTGAACCGAAGAAGGAGGCATATTCGGCGATGATACCTTGCCAGGTGGTCTTCATCACGACAGGGGCCCCTCCATGGAGACATCCTCGATCCGGATAACGACGGTTTTTTCCGTGACATGAACGGAGGTGTCGATGATCGCCAGGGCCTCCCGAACCTGGGACTCGGTGGCCCGGTGGGTCGTCACCACCACCGGAACAGAACCTCCGTTCTCCCGTCCTTTCTGGATCACCGACTCAATGCTGATTCCGCGCTCGCCAAGGACGCCGGCCAGGTAGGAGAGGGTTCCGGGCTGATCCTGGGCCATGAATCGCAGGTAGTATTCGGAATAGATCGCCGACAGAGGCCGGAGGGCCTTTCGTATCCGGCCCGAAAAGGGAAAGCCCAGGGCAGGAACCTGGCCCCGGGAGGAGTGGAAAATCCCCCGGGCCAATTCCATGACGTCGCCCATGACCGCCGTCGCCGTCGGATCGCCTCCGGCCCCACGGCCGAAGAGAAGAAGGGGACCCAGCGCCTGGCCCGAAAGCTCGATGGCGTTGAAGACTCCGTCCACCTCGGCAAGCAGGCTGTTCTCAGGAAGAAAGGAAGGATGGACCCTGATGTCAAGCGAATCCCCGTGGTCGGCCGCAATGCCCAGAAGCTTGAGAACGTACCCGAACTCCCGGCCGAACTCGAGATCAATGGGCTTGATGTGGCGGATCCCCTCGACGGGAATCTCCGAAAGATTGACCGGAGATCCGAAGGCCATCGTGGCCAGGATCGCGACCTTGTGGGCGGAGTCGATTCCGTCGATGTCGAAGGTGGGGTCGGCCTCGGCATACCCCAGACGCTGGGCCTCCCGCAGGGCCGTCCCGAAGTCGACCCGATCCCGGCTCATGGAGGAGAGAATATAGTTGCAGGTTCCGTTGATGATGCCCGAGACCTTGAGGATCCGGTCGCCGGCCAGACTCTCCCGAAGGGTCCGAAGAATGGGAATGCCTCCTCCCACGGAGGCCTCAAAGCCCAGATCGACAGCATGGGTCGCCGCGGCTCCGAAGATCTCCTCCCCGTGCCGGGCCAGAAGGGCCTTGTTGGCCGTCACGACCGACTTCCCTGCCTTCATCGCCTCAAGAATCAGGCTCCGGGCCGGTTCAAATCCCCCGACAAGCTCGACCACCAGGGAAATCCTCGGATCCCTGACCATTTCCTCCCAGTCACGATAGATCAGGCAGTCCGGAGGAAGTGTCAGGGCCTTCAGTGTCAGGGAATTCTTTTCGCACACTCCTCCCAGAACCAGAGGAAATCCCAGCCGTTCCCGGAGGATTCCCTGGTTTTTGAGAAGAAGACGCAAAAACCCCTGACCTACCGTCCCGAGTCCGATGATGCCAACCCGGACGGGGGCATTTTTGTCATTCTGGTTTAGCAAACCATCATCCTTGTCGAAGAGGTGGCTACTCTTTCATGAACGGATTGGACATGGGAAGGGGAATGGTCTTTCCTTCGTCCAGAAGAACCTCCCGGTAGGCTCTCAGGTACGCAGCGACCGGGGCATCCGGAAGAAAATCGGGCGAAAGATCGGCGTTATAGACCAGGACCTGAAGCTCCCGGACCTTCCCGTCGGCTCCCTTATAGTCCCAGATGAGGACGGCATCCTTGGGAAGATTGATCCCCTTGGCCTGGGAGAGAAGCGGGGCATGAATCACGCGGGGCGGCGTCCCCTGGAGAGTTGAGGGAAGGATGTCCCTGAGTCGCCAGGTCGGCTTGGCCCCTATCCCCTGGAAGGGAGCTGTCACCAGAACCGCCAGCAGGGCGTTGTCCCGGAATTCGAACTGGAACTCCGGGGTCATGCGTCCGTTCGGAAGGGTGGTCGGGGAATAGAAGAGGTACCGGTCGGTCGGATGGGCATCGAAGTCGGTGTAGATCCCGCAGGGAAGCTCCGTCGAGCTCCCCTTTCGGGGGACGAGGGTCGGATCTCCCTTCTTGAAAATGCCGAGGATGGCCTCCTGGGTTGCCCCCAGATGCCAGCTCCAGGCCTGGGCCCGGGAAGGATTGAAAAGGAGAAGCCCCACGAAGGCGGCCAGGAACATGAGGCCTCCCCTTCCCCCAATTATGCTGGACGTACGTTCTGTCATTGTCTTCATGATTTGACCTCTGCCAGTCCCGGACGGCTTCTCGCGAAGAATCTCCGGATGTTGACCGTCGCCTGCCGGATGCGGCTCTCATTCTCCACAAGGGCAAAGCGGACATGATCGTCGCCCATCGTCCCGAACCCCACTCCAGGGGAGACCCCCACCTGGGCTTCGGCCATGAGCATCTTCGAAAATTCGAGAGAGCCCATGGATTCCCACTGGGACGGAATCCGGGCCCACAGAAACATCGATCCCTTCGGCATTGTCACATCCCATCCGGCCCGGACCAGGCCATCGACCAGGACATGGCAGCGTTTTTCATAGACCGATGCGATCTGCCGGGGAAAGTCGTCCATCTGGTTTAAGGCGATGATGCTGGCAATCTGGATGGGCTGGAATGTGCCGTAGTCGAGGTAGCTCTTGAGGCGTGTCAGGGCATTGACCACCGTCCGGTTTCCGACGCAGAATCCGACGCGCCAGCCGGGCATGTTGTAGGACTTCGACAGGGTGTAGAATTCGATCCCGACCTCCTTCGCTCCCGGGGTGGAGAGGAAGGAGGGGGCCCGATAATCCCCGAAGGTGATGTCGGCATAGGCGAGATCATGGATCACGAAGAAGTTCCGCTCGTGGGCGAGGGCCACCACCTTCTCGAAGAAGCCCTCGGGAACGGTCAGGGTCGTGGGATTGTGAGGATAGCAGAGAAGGACTGCCTTGACCGGACCGCCGGCCCGGTCGAGGGCCTCCAGGAGATCTTCCCAGACATCCCGGCCGGGAACCATGGGATAATGACAGACCGTGGCTCCCGCCAGGACGAAGCTGAAGGCGTGGATCGGATAGGTCGGGTTGGGAACCAGGACCCGGTCGCCCGGATCGATGGTGGCAAGCGCCAGATGGGCGATCCCTTCCTTCGATCCGATGGTGACCACCGTTTCCGTATCGGGATCAAGAAAGACCTGGTGGCGCCGGGCATACCAGGCGGCAATTGCCTCGCGAAGCCTGGGAATGCCCTTCGAAGTCGAGTACCGGTGGTTCCGGGGATTGCGAACGGCTTCCACCAGCTTGTCCACGATGGGCGGCGGGGTCGGCAGATCGGGATTGCCCATCCCGAGATCGATGATATCCTCCCCCCGGCGTCGGGCGGCCAGTTTCATGTCGTTGACGGCACTGAAGACATAGGGGGGAAGCTGACTGATTCGCTTGAATTCCATCATTTTGAGAACACGGCCTTCCGACAGAGATGCATCATGGCGACAGGAAATCCTTGCGGGTCCTCCGGCCCGGACAGGTGGTGCGAACCGGTCCCGAATTCCGATTATCGCAAATTCCCCATCGTCCTGCAAATTCGACTCTCGCCCGGAGATTTTCCTTCCGGGTTCATTTTACCCGGCGGGGAAGCAGTGTATAATGGTCCGAAAATTCCGGCAACGGACCGGGATCTTCGGACCACCCCCACCCTTCTTCGACTCCGGTCGAAGACCGGCCTGCTCCCCCGGGGAGTGAACCCGAAGGACCATTCCGGAGAATGGACCTTCGCCTCACCCTGCCTTGAGAGAATCCGGTAAAAGTCCTTTGGCCGGAGTCCTTCCATACAGGGTTGGCCCGGACAGCCTAAGAAATAAGGCTTGCCTCCGAATTCCCGGGGAACGGCCTCGGGCCGACCCTGCCGCTCAAGGAACTCGGATCCGGGAATGTTGTCTTCTTTTCCCTGATATGGTCACAAGAAAATGACGTAAGGGCTCCTGACACCTCACCTGGCTTTCATGGGGCCCATTAAAATAATCATGAAAGGAAATCCATGAGCCGATATCGCTACCATCTTTTTCTCTGCACAAACGAGCGCCCATCCGGACAGCCCAGGGGATCCTGCCAGGCCAGGGGTGCCCTTCCCCTGCTTGACATCGTCAAGGAAGAGGCCCTGCGGGCCGGTGTCCCGGGTCCCTTCCGGGCCAACCGTTCGGGATGTCTCGATGCCTGCGAGTCGGGGCCTGTCCTTGCAGTCTATCCGGATGGCATTTACTACCGCGTGACAAATCGTGAGGAGATCGCCCGCATCATGAAGGAGCACCTTTCGGAGGGGCGGATCGTGGCGGAACTCCAGATTCCCAATCCCCCTCCGGGACCTCCTGCCTGACGCGAATTACCGGCGGAAGGTCCGGATATAGGAGAGGACATCCTCGATGCCCCCGGGCGACAGGGTGTCGGACCAGCCGGGCATCGATCCCAGACCGTTCTGGATGACATGAAAAAGGAAGGAGTCGGTCCTGTTCTTCCAGAAGTCCGGATCGGTAAAATCCGGCGGGGGAGGAGAAAGACCCCGGGCGGCCGGTCCGTGGCCATTTCCCTGGACCCCGTGGCAGGAGAGACAGTGCGCCTTATAGATCTTCTTTCCTTCCCCGCCGTCGGCCAGGGCCCTCCCGGGATCCCCGATTCCGGCTCCGAGAAAGAAGAGAAGCGCTCCCCATAGCATATTCCCGTATCTAGCTCTCATCTTGACTCCTTATGGATAACAGGCTCAGTTCCCGGACGATCCCCGTCAGGCCCTTTGGATCCGGGGACAGATTTTGCTCCGGATCTGGGGATTCCCCCCGGAATGTCGGGCCGGTCGGAAAGGACGATGAAGCGGTCGAGCACGGTTCCCACCCTCTGCACCACCCACTGGTGATGGATGGTCTGGTAGCGAAGATAGGCGATCCGGGCATAGGGAATCACCTCGACCGGATCGTCTTCCGGATGCTCTCCCGGTTTTGCCGAAAAACCCCGGTCCGGATATTCGGGGAGCTTTTTCCGGATCTTGCCAAAGAATTCCGCGATGCGGAGGACCCTTCCCCGAAAGGCCAGCCGATAGTTTCTGAGGCGGTAGTCCCAGATCAGGTACCGATGGGAATGGATGGGGGCGGAGGAGGGAAGGCCCACAAGGTGGCGGACCCGCCCGGCAACCATTCCGGGAAGAAGGGGAGAGGGGAGGAGATGGCCGAGGAAGGAAGGCATGGGCCGGATCCTTCGTTCTCCGATGCTTTCTCCCCACAAGGTCCGGGCAAACTCCCAGCCCGGAAGGCTCTCGACTGCGGCGATTCCTGTCGGAAGCAGCGGTTCTCCCATCCGGGAAAGCACACTCTGGTCGTATACGAGACGGGGATCAAAACCCGCCTGGCCCGTGGCCTCATTCCAGCGATGAAAACCCTGCACCTTGTGGTCCCGCATCCAGAGAGCCAGGGCAAAGTCTGCCGAATACCAGGGGGAGGTAGGGTTGAGATGGGAGGCCCGTCCGAAAAACCGGAGGGCCGTCCGGAGTCTTCCGTCCATAAGGGCCATCCTTCCCATGGCGTTCCAGGCCGGAGAAAAGGTCGGTCTGTCCCTCAGGATCCCCGCCCAGATGGTCTTGGCAAATTCCCGCTCCCACCGGCGCCGTTTCTCCTCCCCGGAGGAAAGGGGAGGAAGGGTCGGAAGAGGATCGACCG
>DAIBTC010000087.1 GCA_027415345.1 Nitrospirota bacterium | reverse complement strand
CGGAGGCTGGCCTTTTTTGCGGCCCGCCCTTCCCCCGTTTTTTAAAAACCTCCAAATCCCGGTGCGTGCGCGATGACCTCCTCCGAGCGATCCCCCTCCCCTTCCTCCTCCTCAGGTCTCCTGATCGTCTTCGAGGGAGTGGACGGCTCCGGAAAGTCGACCCAGATCCGGAGGCTTTCCGGGCGGCTTGCCAAACGGAACCTTCCCCACCTCCTCACAAAGGAGCCCGGCGGAACCCCCCTGGGGGTCAGGCTCCGGGAGATCCTCCTCGACCCTGGCCTGGCCGCTTCCCCTTTGGCCCAGCTCTTTCTCTTCCTCTCCGACCGGACCCAGCACCGGGAAGAGGTCCTCCGACCGGCATTGGATCGGGGTCTGATCGTCCTCTCCGACCGCCTCTCGGAGGCCACCATGGCCTACCAGGCCTTCGGCGCCGGCCTCTCCCTGGATCTGGTGGCCACCTTGAACAAGGTGGCCCTGGACGGCCTCCGCCCGGATCTCACCGTCCTTCTGGACCTTCCCGTAGAGGCCCTGGAAGCGCGCCTGTCCGCCCGGGCCGAAGGGCGCACCCGCTTCGAAGGGCTCGGGCGCGACTACTTCGACCGGGTCCGGCGGGGCTACCTCGAGATCGCCCGGGTCCACGCCGACCGCACCCTCCTCCTCGACGCCACCCTCTCCCCCGACCTCCTCGAGGAGCGGATCGCCGAAGAGCTCCTCCGGCGCTTCCCGGGACGGTTCGCCCCGTGACGGGGGGCTCATCCGCTCCGGGGCCCCGGCCGCTTTTGGGCCATGGCCCTCAGGTTGAAACCCTTCTCCGGATCGTCCGGGAGGGCCTCACCTCCGGAGCCTTCCTGCTTTGGGGACCCGAGGGGGTGGGAAAGCGGACGGCGGCCCTCTTCCTCTGCCGAACCCTTCTCTGCGCCGCTCCTTCCGGAGATTCCCCCTGCGGGGAGTGCCCCTCCTGCCGGACGCCCCTCGATCGCCATCCGGACTTTCGGCTCCTCGACCGGGGGGAGTCGGCATCCATCGGGATCGACGCCGTCCGGTCGCTCCTTTCGGGGACCCTCGAGGCCCCGCTTCTTTCGCCGCTTAAAGCGGCCGTCATCGACGAAGGCCATCTCCTCACCACGGAGGCGGCCAACAGCCTGCTAAAAACCCTCGAAGAGCCTGCCGGAACCCAGCTCTTCTTTCTGGTCACCTCCGCCCCCGACCGTCTCCTGCCGACGCTCAGATCCCGACTCCTTAAGCTCAGGTTTCGTCCCCTTTCCGCCTCCGATCTCCTGATCCTTTCCGAAGAGCTCTTTCCGGAGATCCCCCGGGAGCAGATCTCCCCCCTCATTCCCGAAGCCGGGGGCTCCCTCTCCCGCCTGGCTCTCCTTCTGGATCCCTCCTCCCGTGAGATCCGGGAGGGGAGCTCCCGCTTCCTCGGGGCCTTCAGGCCCCGGGGGGCTGCCGACATGGCCGCAGTCTCCGGGGCCTTCCCCGCCCTGTCCGAGAAAGAGTCCTTCGACCGCTTCCTCGACGCCCTCGAACGCCTCCTCCTGTCGGCGGAGCGCCACCTGGCGGGAGAGGATCCGGACCCCGCCTGGGGGGGGAGCCCGCTTCCCGGGCGGTATGCCGGAGGCCTTCCTGATTTCGCGAGGGCCCAGATCCATGATAGGATAGGGGACATGCGCCGCATGGCGGTCCACAATCCGAACCGGGGTCTGGCCCTCGAACAGATCTTCTGGCAGCTGGAGCAGGCCTTCTCCGCCGGAGGGCGCTAGTGTCCGGCCCCGCACGCACCATTTGAAAGGTATCCTATGAACCGGTCTGTCCTTCCCCAGGCTGACTCCGAGACCGGGTCGGTCTGGATCCTGACCGCCCAGATCAAGAAGCTGGGGCCAAATATCACCCTCTGGGCCCCCCATTTGGACGACCCGGAGGCTCTTCCCTTCCGCCACCACGACACGATCCTGGGGGAGAGCCGCCTCGGCCCCGCCCCCATGACCCTGGTCGAGAACCCCCGGATCCTCTCCGGAGAGGATCGGCCCACCCTTCCCGAATACCGCTTCATCCGACGTCTTTTGCCGGAGGACACCCCCCGCCTTAAAACCCTGGCCGAGCGCGAGGCGGGGATGCTTTCCTTCGTCCGGGAGCGGGCCGCCGTCCGGAGCCTTCCCATGATCTTCGTCGATGCCGTGGGAAACTTCGCCGCGAACGACTTCCTCCTCTACTACACCGCCGAAGGGCGGGTCGACTTCCGGGAGCTTCTGAAGGACATCCACGGCCGCTACCGGGGACGGGTCGAGCTCCGCCAGATCAGCCCCCGGGAGCACACCTCGCTGCTCGACGGTCTTGGGGCCTGCGGAAAGACCCTCTGCTGCTCCTCCTTCCTGAAATCCTTCCGGACGATCTCGACGAAAATGGCCCGGGAGGCCGACACCGAACCCAACTCCCTCCGGTCGACCGGCATGTGCGGACGGCTCAAGTGCTGTCTCACTTTCGAGGGGTGCCCCTCGGGGGAGGAGTCGGGAGGAGGAGGCTCCTGCTGCTCCAAAAAATCCCGGAAGGAGGAATGGGTCCCGGTTTCGCCTCCGGCGGAGGAGGCTTCCCCGCAGGCCCCGTCAGGAGGCCCTGGCCGTTCCCCCGACAACCGCTATCGAAAGGATTCCCGCTCCCGTGGCTGACCTCCCCACCCCCTGGGTCTACCTGACCACCCCCATCTACTACGTCAACGACGTCCCCCATATCGGCCATGCCTACACCACCATCGCCGCCGACGTCCTGGCCCGGACCCACCGCCAGTGGGGGGCTCCCGTCTTCTTCCTGACCGGGACCGACGAGCACGGCCAGAAGGTCTGGCAGAGCGCGGAGAAGCACGGCCTCTCCCCCCAGGTCTACGTCGACCGGATCCTGCCGCGCTTTCGGGACCTCTGGAGCCGGCTCGCCATCTCCAACGACGATTTCGTCCGGACGACCCAGCCCCGGCACATCAAGGGGGTCTCCGAAGTTCTGACAAGGCTTCGGGAGAAGGGGGATCTCTACGAGGGGAGCTACGAGGGGTGGTACTGCCTTCCCGACGAGCGGTTCTGGACCGACAAGGATGTGGAGAACGGCCTCTGCCCCGACTGCCACAGACCGGTTGAGCGCATCAGCGAGACCAACATCTTCTTCCGGATGAGCCGCTACCAGGACTGGCTCGTCTCCTGGTACGAGTCCCATCCCGAGGCCATCCGGCCCGAGTCCCGCTACAACGAGATCATGGGATTCCTCAAAAAGCCCCTCTCCGACCTCTGCATCTCCCGGCCCAAGAGCCGGGTGCCCTGGGGGATTCCCATTCCCTTCGCCCCCGACTACGTGACCTACGTCTGGTTCGACGCCCTTTTGAACTACGTCACCGTTCCCTGGTCCCTGGGGGCTACCCCGGAGGAGGGGCTCTCCCGCCTCTGGCCGGCCACCCACATCATCGGAAAGGACATCCTGACCACCCACGCCGTCTACTGGCCCATCCTGCTGGCGGCCCTGGACCTTCCGCCTCCTCGCCTGATCTTCGCCCACGGCTGGTGGACGGTGGACGGGGAGAAGATGTCCAAGAGCCGGGGGAACGTCGTCGATCCGGGAGCCCTGGTCGACCAATTCGGGGCCGACCCCGTCCGCTTCTTCCTTCTCCGGGAGGGGCAGTTCGGACAGGATGTGGACTTCTCCCGGGAGGCGCTGATCAACCGGATCAACCGGGACCTGGCCAACGACCTCGGGAACCTGCTCTCCCGGGTCACGGCCATGGCCTTCCGCTACTTTCCCGAGACCGGGGTCGCCCGTCCGGAGGCCGGCGGCTCCCCCGCCCTGAAAGAGGCGGCGGAGGCCCTTCTTCCGCAGGTCAGGCTCCGGACCCTCTCCCTCGAATTCCACCGGGCCCTCCAGTCCCTCTGGGAGTTCGTGGCCTTTTTAAACCGCCACGTCGATGCCCGGGCCCCCTGGGTCCTGGCCCGGGATCCGGCCCTCCGGGAGGATCTCTCCTCTGTCCTCTACGATCTCCTGGAGGGCCTGCGCCTCACCGCCCTCTACCTGGCCCCCTTCATGCCGGAGACGGCCGGGAAAATCCTGGAAGCCCTGGAGGTTCCCGCCGGGATCTCCCTCCTCTCCTACGAGACCCACGGCCTGCCGGGACTCGAGGCCCTCTACCGGGTCCGTCCTTCCGGGCCCCTCTTTGCGAAGCGCGATGCCCAGGGAAATCCCCTCTCCGAGGAGGGGGAGAAGCCCCGGAAATCCCCTTCCCCGGCTCCGGCCGAGGGCGGGACTGCCGTTGCGGCCCCCGCGAAGGATTCGGGGCCAGCTCCGGCCGTTACAGGGGAGGCCCCGGCCCCGGAGAAGACCCCGATCGACTACGCCGACTTCCAGAAGGTCCAGCTCAAGACCGGAGTGGTCCGGGAGGCCGTCCCCGTGCCCAAGTCGAAAAAGCTCCTGCGGCTCTCGGTCGACATCGGGGAGGCGGAGCCCCGGACGGTGGTGGCGGGAATCTCCGGCTCCTACTCTCCGGAGGAGCTTGTGGGAAAGACCGTGGTCGTCGTGACAAACCTCGCCCCCGCGACGCTGATGGGGGTCACCTCCCGGGGGATGCTTCTCGCCGCCTCGACCGAAAACGGGGTCTCCCTTCTCACCGTCGACCGTCCCGCCGCACCCGGCTCCGGGATCAAGTAGGGGAGGGGTGATGGCACCGGCCGAGCTCTCCGGGACGATTCCCTTTTTCGACACCCATGCCCACCTGAATCTCCTTCCCCCGGAGATTTCCGCCAGGGAGGCCTATGACCGGGCCGTCTTGCGGGGGATGGCGGGGCTCGTGAACATCGGAACCCGGCTCGCCTCCTCCCGGGAATCGATCGCCCTGGCGGCGCGCCTTCCCCATGTCTGGGCCACGGTGGGGATCCACCCCTCCGAGGCGGCCTCGCTCGATCCGTCGGCCCTGACGGAGCTGTCCGCCCTCTCCCGGGAGCCCCGGGTGGTGGGGATCGGGGAGACCGGCCTCGATGTGGCCGACATCCCCGAGACGCCGCTCGCCGTCCAGGAGGCGTCGCTCCGGGAGCACGTCCGCCTGGCCCGGACGGTGAACCTTCCCCTGATCCTCCACTGCCGGGACGCCTTTGGTCCGATTTTTTCCGTCCTCGACTCGGAGAGCCTCTCCCCGCGCCGGGGCGTCTTCCACTGCTTCACGGGGAACCGGGAGGAGGCCTTCGGGGCCCTCGACCGGGGGTTCTGGCTCTCCTTTTCCGGGATCCTCACCTTCAAGAATGCCCAGGGGCTCCGGGATCTCCTTCCCGGGATCCCCCGGGACCGGATCCTTCTCGAGACCGACTGCCCCTATCTCGCCCCGGTCCCCTTCCGGGGAAAGACCAACGAGCCGGCCCTCCTTCCCGAGACCCTCCGGGTGGCGGCGGGGGTCCTGGGGGAAGATCCCCTCGAATTCTCGGCCCTCGTCCTCGACAACACCCGACGGTTTTTCGGCATCGACTTCTAGGCCAGGACGCTCCCCGTCCGGCCCCACCCTCCGGAGACGGCCATGGCCCGCATCCTGATCCTGGACGGCTACAACATCATCGGAGCCCGGGGGGCGATGCGCCGGGACCGGGAGCTTCTGGCCCGGGAACGGGCCTCCCTGGTCCGGGAGATTTCGCTTTGGGGGGCGGAGCGGGACTTTTCCGAAATCCATCTGGTCTTCGACGGCTACCCCACCGACCGGGACCTTCTTCTGGTGGGAAGCGGGGGGGTGGTGCGGGTGGTCTTTTCCGAAGGGGCGGGAAACGCCGACACCGTGATCGTGGCCCTGGCGGGACGCTTCCGGGAGAGGGCGGCGGTGGTGAGCTCGGACCGGGAGGTGATCCGGGAGATCTCGAGGCTGGGGGCGGAGCCCGTCTCCTCCCGGGACTTTCTCGTGAGGCTCGGAAGGCCGGCCGCCCCCGGGCGTCCCCCTGTCCCCGAGGATCCCTACGGAAAGGATCCGGAGGAGCCCCCCGCCCCGACCTTCGGGAAGAAAAAGGGAAATCCCCGAAGACCTTCGAAGAAGGAACGGGCTCAGAGAAGGCTTCTGGACAAGTTCTGAGCTGTCTTCCCGCAGAGGGCCAGGATCCGCTCGACCACATCCTCCCCGATCCTCGAGAGGTCGGCCAGGGCTCCGAAACAGGGGCCAGGATCGCCTCCCGCGTCCGGAGCCATGGCCTCGGAGAGCCTCCGGTGAAAAATCTCGTGGTGGCTCCGGGCCGCCGCAAAATTCTCCCCCGCCCTCTCTCCCAGAAGCTTTTCCGTATAGTCGAACCAGCGGCAGACCAGACACCGGTCCCGGGACTCCGTCCAGCCCATCCATTCGGCAAAGTCCATGGGCTCCTTCGGAAGGCGCCGGAGGAGATCCCGGGCGGCCCGGGCCACCATGAGAAGGGAGAGCTCCTCCATGTCAAACTCGGGCCACTGGAGGGCGTCGGTCCAGGAGGCCGGGGGACAAAATCCGGCAATCCACCCGGGGATTTCCTCGGGAGGAAGGGGGAGCGAGAGGACCGCCCCCTGAAGGATCGGGCAGCCCAGGTGGGCCAGGATCTGTCCCTCCGCCTCGCTCTCCGCCCCCTTGGCCACCGGACGGATCAGGAGCATGCGCGCCGTCCTGAGAAGGTTGGCCACGATGGCCAGATCCTTCGGATCCTCCATCAGGTTGCGGATGAAGCTCCGGTCGACCTTCACCTCGTCGATCTCGAGCTCCTGGAGGGTCCGGATCGAAGCCTGGCCCGTGCCGAAGTCGTCGAGGCTCACCCCGAGTCCCAGCTTGCGGCACTCCCGGATGGCCCTCCTGGCCCGGCCCGGGTCCCTCAGGACCTCGTGTTCGGGAACCTCGATCAGGATCTCCGGGGCCTCCGGATCCCCCTGACGTCTGGCGAGAGCCGGGATCTCCCGGAGCAGGGAGACGAAGTCCTCGGAGAGAAAATGGCGGGCTCCGATGTTCACGCTCATCCGGAGCCGAAGTCCCGCCTTCCGCCAGCTCTCCTGCTGGGCCAGGGCCTGGGCGATGACAAAGCC
>DAIBTC010000086.1 GCA_027415345.1 Nitrospirota bacterium | reverse complement strand
GTCCCGAATTTACACCCTGTACCGTTTTTCCGGGGGGGACTGGACAGCGGTGGCGACGAAGCCGGTCACCATCGGGGGAGCCAGCCGCTAATATCTCGATAGGAGTGCCTGAAGATTGGACCATTTTCACTTTCATTCGGGGATGGACTGGCTCCGCCAGGTCGGATCGGAAATCCTGATTGTGGGGGTACCGCTCCTTTTCGCCGTAACCCTTCACGAAATTGCTCACGGGCTTGTCGCGGACAGGCTGGGAGATCCAACGGCCCGGCACATGGGTCGACTTACCTTGAATCCCCTGGCCCATATCGACCCTTTTGGAACCATCCTCCTGCCTCTTGCGCTGATCCTTCTCCACACGGGATTCCTTTTCGGCTATGCCAAGCCGGTGCCCATCGTGGAGAAGAATCTCCCGAATCCCCGAAGGGACATGATGCTTGTTGCCGCAGCAGGGCCTATTTCGAATCTCCTGCAGGCCTTCCTCTATATGTCGATTCTCCACCTTCTGCTCTCGCAGGGGCTCACCGTTTTTGGAGAGGGAGGATTTTGGTCCCTTCTGGCCCAAGTCTTCCGGATGGGTATTGAAATCAATGTGGTTCTCTTTGTTTTCAACCTGATCCCCCTTCCTCCCCTCGATGGAGGTCGAGTCCTTTCCGGGATTCTTCCGGCCGGCGCTGCCCGGAGCCTTTCCCGGATCGAGCCTTACGGAGTTCTGATCATCATGGGGCTAATCATCCTCGATCCCTATCTCGGACTTATGTCCCGTTTCGTATGGCCCGTCATGGGAGCCCTCTCCTCCTGGATCCTCTCGCTGGCCACATCCTGAGACCATCAACCCACAAGGAGCCTGTGTGGAACGTCCTGACCCGCCAATCATCCGCCGTATCGTCAGCGGCATCCAGCCCTCGGGAAAACTTCATCTCGGAAACTACATGGGCGCCGTCCGAAACTGGATCGAACTCCAGGATCGCCATGACTGTTTCTTTTTCATCGCGGACTGGCATGCTCTTTCGACAAATTACGAACGGACGGACAGGCTCAGAAACCATGTGAGGGAAATGCTCCTGGACTGGCTTTCCCTGGGACTTGATCCCGGTCGATGCACCCTTTTTCAGCAATCCCATGTTCTCGAACACGCCGAGCTCTATCTCCTGCTCGGAATGATGACCCCGGTGGCCTGGCTCCTGAGGAATCCCACCTACAAGGACCAGATGGTCCAGATCGAAAACAGGGATCTCGCCATGTATGGCTTCCTGGGATATCCGGTTCTTATGACCGCCGATATCGTGCTGTATCGTGCCACTCACGTCCCCGTCGGGCAGGATCAGGTTCCCCACCTCGAACTGGCCCGGGAGATCGTCCGGCGTTTCCATGCACTCTATGGGGAGGTTTTTCCCGAGCCCCTCCCGCTTTTGACCGAAACGCCGAAACTTCCCGGTCTCGATGGACGGAAAATGAGCAAGAGTTACGACAATTGCATCTTTGTTTCCGATCCGGCCGATGTTGTCTGGGAAAAACTCCGGACAATGAAAACCGATGAACGGCGGAAACGCCGAAACGACCCCGGAAATCCCGAAGACTGTCCGGTCTTTTCCCTCCACAATGTCTTTACTCCCCTTCCGGTCCAGAAGGACATTGACCGGGACTGCCGGACAGCGGCCATCGGGTGCATCGACTGCAAGAAAATTCTGGCTGCCGGCATCGAGGAATTGCTTTCACCGGCCCGGGAGAGGCGCAAGGAGATCGAAAACCGTCCGGGACTCCTCTCCGAGGTCCTTGAGAACGGCCACTCCAGAGCCGCCCGGGAGGCTGAGCTCACCATAGAAAAAGTTAGGGAAGCCATGAAAATATCCTGAAAGATCCGGGAAAAATGAGGAGAAGGGGAAAGTCAGGAGGAGGCCGGAAGACCGGACGAAATGTTCCGTCCGGATCCTTCTGCCTGTGTCAGCGGCCCACCAGCTTCATCATGTCCTCGGGGTAGCGATCCCCGGCCGCCGATCCGGGCGGGAAGGCCTGGGCCAAACGGACGACATCAATAAATGAAATGGGGTGCTTGAGCGTGGCCGCATTTTCCTCAAGGTGGGCGATGGTCTTGGCACCGGGGATGGGAATGATCTCTGGCCCCTGGGCGTAAATCCAGGCCAGGGCCACCTGAGCCGGCGTCATTTGGTGCTTTTTTGCGATTTCCTCGAGAGTATCGAGCAGCTTACGGTTTTTTTCGAGATTTTCTTTCTGGAATCGGGGAGTCCGGGCCCGGTAGTCCCCGGGGGGAAGGTCTTCCACCGACCGGATGCGGGAAGTCAGGAAGCCCCGGCCGAGAGGACTGTAAGGAACGAATCCGACCCCGAGCTGACGGCAGGCGGGGATGATTTCAGTTTCCGGGTCGCGCGACCAGAGAGAGTATTCGCTCTGGACAGCTGCCACCGGGTGAACGCGATGGGCCCGGCGGAGTGTTTCCGGTCCCGGTTCAGAAAGCCCGATATAGCGGACCTTTCCTGCCTTGACAAGTTCCGACATGGCACCGACCGTTTCCTCGATCGGGACGGAGGGATCAACCCTGTGCTGGTAGTAAAGGTCGATGGTCTCGATGCCAAGACGCCTGAGAGAGGCATCGCAGGCCTTACGGACATAGTCCGGGTGTCCGTTGATCCCCCGTTTTATAGGGTCGGATGTGTCCCGGACGATTCCGAATTTCGTTGCCAGGACAACCTGTTCCCTTTTTCCGGCGATAGCCTTGCCAACGAGTTCTTCGTTGGCCCCATGTCCGTACATGTCGGCGGTGTCGAAAAAGGTGATCCCCAGGTCAATCGCGCGATGGATTGTGGCGATCGCCTCGTTCGGGTCGGCGGCCCCATAAAACTCGGACATTCCCATGCATCCCAGACCCATGGCGGAGACCTTGAGGCCGCTTCGCCCCAGATAGCGCTCTTCCATCTTCGAGTCCACCCTGCCTTTCCGCGTTGAAAGGAGTGAAAGTGTTTGATCGACGGTCCAAATGGCATTATGCTAACACAGGTGGAAATTCCGGACAAACAGGCGGAGGGCATTTTTTCCGCCGGAATCAGGAGGGAGTGATGAAGAATGTTTCCTGATCCGCCAATTCCCGGGCGATTCAGACTTTTTCTCCTTCGCCATGGTCACCTTGAAAACTCTGACCATGGTGCGATCAATGGCCAGGCCGATGTCTCTCTTTCCCCCCGGGGAAGATTCCAGATGGAACGGCGGGCCAAAGATCTGGCAGGTGTCCCGGCCACCCTGCTCCTCTCAAGTTCCCTTTCCCGGACCTGCCAGAGTCTTGAGCCCATTGCCCGCTCGCGTCCCTCCCTGCTCCCCCGGGCTCTGGAAAGCTTCAGGGAGCGATCCTTCGGCTCATGGGAGGGAAAGACAAGACCCGAAATTGCCCGGGAGGATCCTTCCGGCTATCATCGGTGGCAGAATCTCGATCTCTCCTTTGCCCCCTCTGGCGGGGAAAGCCTTCTGAATTTCAGAGACCGGATCAATCGCGCCATGGAGGACCTGATCCTGGAGGAAGGCTACGGACACAACGCCATTCTTGTCGCCCATTCTGGAGTCAACCGCATACTTCTTCTCGAGGCCCTGGGCGCCGACCTTTCCCGCTATTTTCGTCTTACCCAGGCCTATGGGGCCTTAAATGTCATCGACTATACGGAGGGAGGGGAGCCTGCGGTGCTTCTCATGAACCATCCCCCGGAAGATCTCACGTGACAGGTCGCGGTCTTGTGGTGGCCGGAGCCGGATCGGGATCGGGCAAGACCGTGGTGACCATGGCGTTGCTTTCAGGTCTCGCCCGACGGGGATATCGGGTCCATCCCTTCAAGTGTGGCCCCGACTTCATCGACCCTCGCCACCACGAATGGATCGCCCGGACTCTTTCGGGAAATCTCGACCTTCATTTTTCAGAACCGGAAGCGCTCAGAACCCGCTTTGACCGACAGGTCTCCGGCTCCTCCGGGGGTGTGGTGGAAGGAGTCATGGGGCTCTTCGACGGCCATGCCCGGGGATCCTCGACCTGGGACATCGCCCGTACCCTGGACCTTCCCGTTGTTCTCGTCCTTTCAGCCCAGGGGATGGCCGAGACCATCGCTGCCATTGTCCGGGGGATCCTGTCCCACCGGGAGGGAACTCAAATCCTGGGCGTTATTGCCACACGGACGGGCTCCGATCGCCACAGGACGCTGATCTCGGAGGCTCTGGCAGCGGAAGGATTGCCCCCTCTTCTTGGGGTTTTGCCCCGGAATGAGGCCCTTTCCCTTCCAGAGCGCCATCTGGGTCTCTGTGCCCCGGGGGAGCAGGGTGAGGAGGAGTCGGCCCGATTTCTCAAGGCGCTTTCAAGCGCCGCCGACACCCTGGACTGGTCGGCGATTCTTACTGCCTTCTCTCCCCCTCCGGCCTCCGGACCAGGGATCCCGGAATTTCAGGAAGACTCAAACGATTTTACCCACGCTTTGCGGA
Organism: Nitrospirota bacterium; assembly: GCA_027415345.1. Taxonomy (GTDB): domain Bacteria; phylum Nitrospirota; class Leptospirillia; order Leptospirillales; family Leptospirillaceae; genus UBA4572. The sequence continues at coordinate 2,616 of DAIBTC010000086.1, read as the reverse complement.
AAAGGACTCCTCCCTCCCTTCGGGGATGGCGCCCACTCCGACTGGGAGTGGCTCTGGACGAGGCCTTCTGGTTCTATTACCCGGAGAATCTGGAAGCCTTTGAAAAATACGGCATCGAGATTGCCTTCTTTTCCCCCCTCCGGGACCTGAGGCTTCCCCAGGGTTGTGAGGGACTTTACTTTGGGGGAGGATATCCGGAACATTTCTCCCGGCAACTGGCCGAAAACCGCATAATGCTGGAAGAGGTCCGTCGCTTTTGCGCCTCGGGCCGGCCTGTATATGCCGAATGCGGGGGACTGCTCTATCTGACAGAAGGTCCCTGCCAGGAAGAGGCAGGGGAGGAGACCCGACTTGCAGGAGTCATTCCCGTAAAGTACTCTGTCGGAGAACGCTTAAAGAGGCTGGGATATGCTGAGGTCAACGCCGGAGAAGGTTTTCTTTCGAAGGCTCCCGGATCGGTCCGCGGCCATCTTTTTCATTACAGCCGCCTTTCGGGGGAAAAGACGGACTTTCCGCCTGCCTTCCGGCACACCGCTGACGGCAAATCGGAGGGGTATGCCCTAAGCGGGGTGGTCGCCTCCTACCTTCACCTCTTTTTTCCTTCCAACCCCCTCTGGGGGGAGGCTTTGGCCCGGGCCCTCGGGGAGGCCCGGGGACACTGAACTGTAAAACTGGCTTTTTGCGAGAAAGGATCGGCCACAATGGGAATCAATGTTCTGATGATCGCGAAATCACCCGACAGTGCCCTTGAGGGGATCCGTTCATTTCTTCAGAGCCGGGGCGGATTTCGCCGGGTGTGCCTCTTTACCCTGAACCGAGGAGTGGAGGGCCTTGCCGATCTCTGGAGGGAAGAATTCCTCACACGGGGAGAGATCGCGGTCATCGTGGCAGATCCTGAACCCGCAAGCCTCATGGAAGAATTCGAGAGCCTCCGGTCGAGGGCGGGGCTAGAATCTGCCAACCTTCGCTTCCTTTTTGGCTACCAGACTCACCCCTCCTTCATCCGGGTTCTGGCCGACCGGATCCATGACCTCTTCCTTCCTCCCGATGAGGACGTCCATCAGGTTCCCCGCCTTCCGGAAGAGATCGAGGCAGAGAGCTTCCGGATCATCGACGAGCGGCTGTCTGGCATGGCCTTCGATGAGGGTTGGCACCAGGTGGTTCGCCGGGCGGTCCATGCGGTGGCAGACTTCGAGATGATCGATCTGATGGACCGACATCCGGATGCCCTTGACCGCGGAATATCCGCTCTCCGGAAAGGGGCCCCGCTTATCGTCGATGTCCAGATGGTGGAATCGGGGATCAGCCGTCCTTTCCGGGATAAATTCAAAAATGACCTCCTTTGCCACGTGGGAGACCCCGATGTGGCGGAGGAGGCCCGGAAATGCGGCGAAACACGCTCGACAATCGCGATGCGCAAGGCCCGCTCCCGCATGGACGGTGCGGTGGTCGCTGTGGGCAATGCCCCAACCGCCCTTTTTGAGGTCGACCGGCTGATCCGGGAGGAGGGAGTCCGGCCGGCCCTGGTGGTTGGAGTTCCCGTCGGCTTCGTGGGGGCCAGGGAATCGAAGATCATCATTGCCCGACAAGATCTCGTCCCCTGGATCGTGACTCGGGGCCCCAAGGGGGGCTCGACAGTGGCCGTGGCGATCGTCAACGCCCTTTTTCGGCTCTCCTGATCAGACCCCCCGGAGGGATCCGGAAGAATGGAGTCTCAGGGCCTGATTTTTTCATGGATACTTATTTTTAACTCCCCTTCCGAAAGAAATCGGGGTGGAAATTCCCGGACCGCCTCCTACGGTTTTACCTCCGGGGTTTCCCCACCCGAAACGGGGGGGATATTCTCTTTTTTTTGACATCATTCCCCCGAATCAAAATTTCATTCAGTCTCAAACCTCTTCCGCTGGCCTAACTTCCGATCGAGAGGAAAACAGGTTCAGGGCCCTCCTACTGGATGGCCCCCCTGTCTTTTTTGTCTTTTCTGGAATCCTTGGATGCCTTCCGGGAAGCCCGTTTCTTCTTCGAATTCTCTTTATGTTTTTGAATATTCCCCCTTTCGGGAATAATTGTTTTTTCTGGCGAACGTCAGTATTTTTGCCCGTCTGGAATGGAGAATCATGGCGGTGATCTTGGGAGATTGGGCGGGGGCCTATGGGTTGCCAACTTGGTCCGATCTCCATCATCCTCTTCTCTCTCGCAAAAGGATTCTGCCTGTTTGAGATAGGATAGGGAGCCTCCAACTTGGGGCTAACCTCCAGGTGTTTCCCCGGTTTCAGAGGGCCCTTGCGACAGGGGCTGAACGAGACATCTCCTCGGAACAGCCATTTGAGATTACCGGCAGAAGGGCTGTGGTAAAATGGAGAACGACCAGCCCCCTACCTGACCGGTTTTAGAGGATATCCTTTGAAAATACTTCCGATAACTGGCGGCGAACTTCTTTTTTCCCTGAAGACTTTCGCCGCGGCCCTGATCGCCCTGTGGATCGCCTTTCTGTGGAATCTCCACCAACCTTACTGGGCCTTGCTGACTGTTCTCATCGTTGCCCAGCCCTATACGGGAATGGTCCGCTCCAAGGCACTCTATCGTTTCGTGGGAACCTTCGTCGGGGCTGCGATG
>DAIBTC010000085.1 GCA_027415345.1 Nitrospirota bacterium | reverse complement strand
ATCCTGGCCAAAGGAGGGGAGAAGGATCCCGCCGGAGGGGATATTCAAAACTTCGATCTCGACGGGAAGGCGAGGTTTCTCGCGGAACAGGCCCTGAACTCGGGCTCCATGAAGGTTGTTCCGGACCTTCGACTCCTTGAGGGGCCGGATATCGCAACTGAGAGAAACGGGGGGGAAGCCCTGGGAAGTGGTCTCGCCCAATCGGCCACAATGAAGGATGGGGCCCAGATCGTGATCGTCCTCTACCGGGCCGAAACGGGATTCTTCCCGGACGAATTCCTCTCCTTCATCAAAGAGGTGGCGAGCGACCTGGCCTCTTTTTTCGACCGGGTCAGACTCGAAAGGGAACGCAAAAGCCTCTCCTCCTATCAGGAGGCGATCCGGCTTGTCCAGCAGGCTTTCATCGAAGCCCGGGACCGGGAGACGATGTACCGCTCCCTCGTCGAGGCCATCGTCCGCTATGCCGGGGCCATAGGAAGCTACGTGGCTGTTCAGGGGTCTGACGGATCGGTCGAGATCCGGGCAGTGGAGACGGTCCTTCCCGAAATGACAGAGGCGACCCGGGCTCTCCGCTTTTCAAATGACGAGGAGGAGTCCGTCGGTCCCTCCCTGTCCGCCCTTGCCTTCCGGGAGCGGAGGATCAAGGGTCCGGTCAGGAGTGGGGACTGGCCATTCTTGCAGGAGATGGGCCGTCGCTTTCCGGTTCTTTCCCAGATCGGCTCGGCCATGGCCTTCCCCGTGATGACGGAGAGAGACCAGGACCCTGCCGCGGTCTTTGTTGTCTGGAGCCGGGACCCGAGCCATTTCACGGAAAGTCTCCGGAGACTTCTTGCCACCCTTGCCGACAGTCTGGGGAGAGCCCTCCGGAGGCTCGAGCAGGAGAAGATGATAAGGCGGCTCTCCCGGGTCACCCAGGAGACGGACGACGCCATCTGCATTCTGGGAGGAGATGGCCGGGTGACCTGGGCCAATGCGGCCTTTTCCCGCCAGACGGGGATTCCCGCCGGTGAACTCGCGGGAGGGGATCCCGCTCCGCTTTTCGTTAAAACGGGTCTTTCCTCCGAGACTCTTGAGACAATCCTGTCCCGGGTCCGCTCCTGGCAGCCATTCGAGGTCTCCCCCACCCTTGTTTCAGTCGACGGGAGGATGTCATGGCGCCTGATGAAGGGATTTCCGCTGGCGGGAGAGGGATCCCTGTCCCGGGAATACGGAATCGTCTCCTCGGATATTACGAAAATCAGGGAGGCCTCGATCCGCCAGGAGATTTCGGGACTCTTCCAGGAGACCCTCTCGGTCACCTTGAAGTCTTTCCAGGAAGCCTCCCCGTCCCTTGAGATCCTTCTGGGCCGTCTGGCAGACCGGATTTTTGCCCACCTTAAGCCCAGAGTTCTTCTTTTGACCCAGATCCCGCCGGGAAAAAGGGAACCGGCCTTCATTTTGAAAAGGGGAGAGGACCAGAACTTCTTCTCTGGCCTTCCGGTTTTCCGGGATCCCTTGGCTCTTCTTGAAGGCGGCCAGGCTGCCGACCTTCTGGAAAGGGAGGGAGGCCGGGCGATCCTCTTCGCCGGAGAAAGCCCATCCGATCCCCTGGCCATCCGGGCGAAGGAAATGGGGATTTCGGGAGCCCTTCTGGCCTCAGTCCGTCGGAAGGAGGGAGAACGGATCGTTCTGGGGGCCTGGTTTTCCGATCCCATGGTTGTCGAGGACGTTTGGGCCGGGCCTTTCATGAGGGTTGCCCAGGAAATTGGACTGGCCCTGGACAAAGGGGAACTTGAGGAGAAACTCCGCAGGCTCACGGCCTATCAGGAGGCGGTCATGGCCTCCCAACAGGCCTTTATTGCCGCCAAGACGCGTGAAGACCTCTATGGGATTTCCGTCCGGACGATCTCCCGGGTGACTGATGCCCTGGCTGTCTATGTTCTGGAACGGGCACCGGAGACGGATGAACTTGTAATGACGGCTCACGCCTCCCGGGATGAAAGGCTGGTCGCGGCTATGAAGGAAATCCGCTTCCCTCTGGAGGGGGAGGAGGGACGCCTGACAGTTGCCGCCCGGGCCTGGCGGGAGAAAACCGGAAAGATTGAGCGGATTTCAGACGGCCTGGTGGCTCTCAAGTCCTACCGGGAGGTTCTTCCCGAACTGGGGGTCGTTCGTGAGATCCTGGCGGTGCCGGTTCTTCTTCCCTCACAGGAGGAACCGGTTGCGGTCCTGGCCCTCTGGAGCGAAAGGGAGGGCGCATTTTCAGATGCCCACCTCCGCCTGGGAGAACATCTCTCCCAGAGTCTGGCTCTGGCGATCGACCGGCAGACCCGGGAGGGGGACCTCGAACGGCTCTCCCTCGTCGCCCAGAATACGACCGACGGGATTCTCATGACCGATCCCTCGGGACACATCCTGTGGGTCAACAGGGCCTTTGAGGAAAGGTTCGGCTATCGGCTTTCTGAAGTCCGGGGCCATTTCCCCGCGGATTTCCGTTCGGGAGAGACCACCGATCCCGCGACTCTGGGTCGTATCCGCGCCCATGTCGCCGCCCATCGCTCTTTTCAGGAAACCATGATCCATTATTCAAGGTCCGGAGAACCTTTCTGGCTCAGGGTGAATGCCACCGCACTTTTTACTCCGGATGGGCAGCCCATGGGCTATGTCTCGGTGGAGACTGATGTGACGGCCTTGAAGGAATCTGAGGAACAGGCCCGGATTGCCTCCCTTTTCTACAGGGCCCTCTCCGAATCAGTCCAGATCCTCCGGGAGCGGGACGAATCCCCGGAGGAAGAGGTCCTGAGAGAGCTTCTCGAACGGCTGCGCGAAACCCTGAACGCCCGCTTTACAATGGTGGGCCGACTTCCCGCCGGCGCCACCCTGCTGATTGGTACCCTTGCGGCCGTTTCTCAGGACCTTTCGAGGGAAGGGTCAGAAGAATCCATATTTCCGGAGGACAAGATATCAACGGAGGGGCCGGGAATGGCCGCCATGGCCCTTCGGACCGGGCGACCCCAGATCCTCCTGAACGAGGAGCCTGATTATCCGGGGATGAGGCCTAACCCTGGGGTCCGGAAATACGGGAGTCTTTCCGTTTCGGCAGCCCGGGTAGGGGGAGAGAAGCTCCTCCTGCAGGCCCAGTTTCCGGAGGATACCTTCCTCGGACAGGAATCGGCAGCGCTTTTCCAGAGAATCGTCGTCGAGGTCGCGGCCTTTCTCGACCGGAAGGAGCGGGTCAGAAAAGAGCGTCGCAGGGACCATTACCGGGTCGTGGGGGAGAGGGTCCTGTCGGATCTTTTCCTTGCAAAAACCGAATCGGATGTTTACCGGATCCTGGCCGAGACACTCTCCGTCGAACAAGGGATTCTCTTTGTCGATCTCCTGGTTCCCGGGGAGGATCACTTTGAACGAAAGATCATTCAGGGAGAGCTGTCATCTCTCTTTTTTGCCCTTCCCCTTCCCCCCCTCCTCGCCCCTTCGGAAGGTGCGATTCCTCTTCCGACAAGGGTCTACGGCTCTGGAAATGCCTGCTCCATTCTTTATCCGGCCAAGGATCCGTCTCTGCCAGAAGACTTCCGGACCACCCTCCTTCGCGAGGCTGGAATCGTGGCTGGCTGGCCGATCAAGCGACCGGAGGGAGAGATTCTGGCTGTCATGGCCATGGGGGCCCGGGACCCTGCCCCCTTTTCCGACCAGGTCCTCCTCGACCTGATGAAGGATCTCTCCGAGCGGGCCGCCTACGCCATCGAACGGATGCGTCTCCTTGAAAAGATGGAGGATCTTTCGGTCCACGATCCCCTGACAGGACTGCTTAACAGAAGGGGGCTGGGGCTTTTCATGGGCCAATTCCTGGCCTCGGTCGAACGGCGAAAGACCCTGGCCCTCGTGGGGATTCTCGACCTCGACGACTTCAAGCCCGTGAACGACACTTTTGGCCATTCGGCAGGAGACAGTCTGCTGGTCGAGATTGCCGGACGTCTCCGGAGGACGCTCCGGGAAAGCGATCTCGCGGGACGCCTGGGGGGAGACGAGTTCGTGGTGGTGGCCGAGATTTCCGACATGGCGCATTTTCATGTTTTCATGGAACGGATTTCCGATTCGTTTTCCCGGCCCTTCTTGATTCCGGAGAGCCCCTCCCAGGCGTTAACCATCGCCCTATCCATGGGGGCCATTCTCTTTCCTGAAGAGAGGGGGGATCCGGACCATCTGCTTCGCCATGCCGATCTGGCCCTATATGAGATAAAGCGTCTCAAGGGTCATCGGACCGTCTGGTGGAAGCTTTGGGACAAATCCTGCTAGAATCCGGTCAGGAGGCACATCTGTCTGGCGTCTTGTCCCGGATTCGCCCGGGGGACGTCAAACGGTAAAGAGAATCCTTCAGGGAACGGGAGATCCAGGTGGAGTGGGTTGAAACCAGACTCGACGATGCCCTCTTTGAATCCATGCTCTCTCCACTCGTGCGCCAGGCCCTGGAAAGGATCTTCATATCGGAAAAATCTTCCCAGGACCGGGAGGCGGGCCTCTGCGGAATTTATGTCCTGCACCGGGAGCTCGGCCTCATTCTCCAGAACGATGAATCCCGGACGATCCTTCCCAAGGTCATCCCGGGAGAATCCTGGGAAGACCTGTCCACCTATGTGGAGGGCGCGATCATTCCCTCTGGCCGACCCGAATTCAGGGCCGCCCTGGAGGGGGATACCCCTTCCTTCCAAGGGAGCTGGCCCCTTCTTCCGGACAGGATAAGCCGGGCCTCCAATCTCTTTGTCTGGACCGCCCGCTTCGACTGGGGCCGTGTGATGGTTCTGAAAACCAGTCCTGAAGGAGACTCCGGAAAGGATTTTGCTTCTTTTAAGGAAAGGGCAGGGGAGTTCGAGGCCTTTCTTCGGAGCCTTCTGGACCGATGGATGCTCGATGCGACCCTCGAGGTCTTCTGGGGCCGGATTCTGGGCAACATTCCGGCCCAGTTCACCCCTCTTCGCGGATCTGCCTCTCCCGAATGGAGACGGACCCTTCCCGTTCCGGTTTCAGGAGACGGCGGGGGAGAGGTGGAGCTTCTCCTCGCCGGGGACTACTGGAAGAGTCCGGGAGAGGGCTGGATGCGCACCCTCAGAAAGGAGTCCCGGAAAAAGGAGTCCTTGGCCTCTCAGCCCCGGGCAGGGGCCGGGGAGGGGGGAGAGAGCCTGGTAGTTCCCATTGATCTCTGGGGGCTGTTTCCCCTGGGCGATGTCCGGTTTAGGGCGGAAATTGTCCGGAAATTCGATGTCCCGGATTTTCTTCAGAAATTGCGGAGGGCCAGAGCTCTCGCACTCCGTTCCCTTTATCGTCATCTTCTCTATCCGGGGCGGCTTTCAATCCTTTCATTCTGGATTCCCGAGGCCGAATGTTTCGATCAGGCCCTGGTAGGTGAGCTTCCGGTGCTGGTCGATCCGGCCATTCTGGATGATGCCTTTGTCACCCTGAGCCTTCCCTCCGACGGATACAGGAAGGGGGTCGAAGGGATTCTCCGCCCCGCCGATCTTCTGTTCCGCAACCCCCGGAAGCCGGGCCGGATCTCCCTCCTCCTCAGAAATTGTTCCCCGGAATGGGCGAGAAACAGCGTCTTCCCCCGGGTTTTGCGGATCGAGGGATTGACCGAAAAGAATCTCGAGGGGATCGTATCAGTCCGGGAATTTCTGGCGAGCCAGGGAATCTCCCCTTCCCAATGAAAGAAAGGAGTCAATGAAAGGCCGGAATCCCCCTTCAGGTCCCTCCCATCCTCTTCTCCGGGAAGAACTCCGTCGGGTTGAAAAAATCGTCCGGGAAAGGATGGGACTGGACCTGAACTTTTCGGACGGATCCGCCGGCTCCCTTTGTTTCGATCTGAAGGGACTCCGGGCCGGACTCTTTTCTGTCCGCCCGGCTAAAGGAGGCATGTCCGTCGAGATCTCCCTCCGATTTAACGGTGAAGTCATCGACCGGGTAGGCGAAGAAGACTTTCGTCCGACCGTTGCCCATGAATTCGCCCATGCCGTAGTGTACGCCCTGATGCGTAAAGCCGGTAAAAAGGGATCTTCCGAGGACTTCCGTCCCCACGGAAACCTCTGGAGGGTCCTGATGGGTCTCTTCGGCCATCCCCCCGACCGGTGCCACACCTATCCGGTGGTTCCTGCAAGGAGACAAAAGTTTTTCGGATACCGCTGTATCGGCTGCCGGCGGGAGTACCGGCTGGGCGCCTTACGCCACGAACGGCTCTCCAAAAATCCCGGATATCTGGTCTGCGGACGGTGCCGGGGACTCCTTCACCACGAACCGGAAAGACCGGTGGGCGTGTAGGATCTCAGGGCCCTGTTGGTGTGCCGGCATGGAAGAGCAAGGTGGCTAGGCAGGCGGAAAGAAAGCGGGAACGGGGAGGGTCGCTCCGGGAGGTCAGGATGACCGGGACCCGGGCTCCGAGGATGACGCCGGCCATGGTGGCTCCCGCCAGATATTCCAGATCCTTGGCCAGGATGTTTCCGGAGACGAGGTCGGGAACGAGCAGGATCTCGGCACATCCTGAAACCGGGCTCCCAAGGTCCTTTGTCCGGGCGGCCTCCCGGGAAATGGCGTTGTCGAAGGCCAGGGGTCCGTCGACAACAGCTCCCGTGATCTGTCTCCTGTCAGCCATCTTGGCCAGGCAGGCGGCATCGATCGTCGAGGCGATGCGTGGGTTGACGGTCTCGATTGCGGAGAGGACTGCAACCTTCGGTTCGGGATTTCCAAGGGCATGGGCCATGTCGATGGCATTCTGGAGAATTTCCGCCTTCGCCTCGAGGTCGGGAGAGATGTTCATGGCGGCGTCGGTAATATAAAGAAGCCTGTCGTAGCTTGAAAGTTCAGCCAGAAAAACATGGGAGAGCCGAATCCTTTTCCGGAGTCCCTCGAGAACGGGATGGAGAAAGGTGTCGCTATGGAGATGGCCCTTCATCAGAGCCTGGACCTGTCCTTCGGCCACCAGCCTGACCCCTTCCCTGGCCGACTCCTCCACCGAATGGGCCGGAATGACGGTGATGCCGGCGGGAAGTCCCACCTCCCCGGCAATCGTCCTGATCCGGACAGGATCTCCGATCAGCACCGGGGTGGCGATCTTTTCCGCAATGAGTAGCGCCGCCCCTTCCAGGACAGTGCGCTCTCCTGCATCCACGATGGCGACCGAGAGGGGATGCTCGGAGCGCACCTCC
>DAIBTC010000084.1 GCA_027415345.1 Nitrospirota bacterium | reverse complement strand
AAAGCCGTGTGGTGAAGGAGGAGAGCTGGTGGGGGGGAAGGCCATCGCTTTTGTCCATCCACTCTCCCGAGACCAGGAAGGGGATGGGGGAGCGGTTTAGGATCTCGTCGATCATGGGCCGGTCCTTTCCGTGGGGTCGGAGCTCCTGCGCGTTGCCCGGACAGTCCTTGGGGGATTTCCGGAGACCTAAGGATAGCATGGACGCAAGGTTCGCCCCAAGGCCTGGGGAGAGCGGAAAGAAAATCTTTGAGGGAAGGGGTCTTTACAGCCGGAAGATCAGGGGCGGGAGACCGGTCACGTTCAGAATGTTGACAAAATACGAAAAAGAATCGAAAAAGACAGAGTCTTCCGTCCGGCTCGGACAAGTTGTCCGGACGGAAGACCGTAAGGCCGCTGGGGCAGATTCTAGAAGTTCTGTCCCTTGTGTCCGGTCTGGGAGTCCTTCTTTCCCATCAGGTAGGAGAGAGTGCCTGTGACGAGGAAAAAGAGGGTGATGACTCCGACGATCATGGCCGGATTGGCGGAAGGTCCCAACATGGTGTCTGTCCTTTCTCTGGAATTTTTGCCCGGATTTCATCCTTCATCCCGGGATCTAATTTCAGGATAGGCGCGCTGGCGCCGCCTCTTCAACTCAAGTATTTATTATTAAAGAAATAATCATTACATCCCAGGGATCTCGACCCTCAAAAGCCCGGGGGCCGGGGATCCCCATTTTGGTAAAGGAGGAGACATGGCCCGTCTCTTTGACCCATGGACAGTCCGGAAGGTGACCGCCCGGAACAGGATCTCTGTCTCTCCCATGTGCCAGTATGCGACCCCGGACGGGACGGCCGTCCCCTGGCACATGGTTCACCTGGGAAGCCGGGCCGTAGGCGGGGCCGGAATCGTCTTTGTCGAGGCCACCGCGGTCTCTCCGGAGGGACGGATCACCCCCATGGATCTGGGAATCTGGAACGAGACCCAGGCCCAGTCCCTGGCCCCGATCGTTGCCTTCATGGAGGATCAGGGGGCGGTTCCGGCCATTCAGATTGCCCATGCGGGACGAAAGGCCTCGACGGCTCCTCCCTTCGAGGGGGGAGGGGGACTGGGGCCGGACAAGGGAGGATGGACGACCCTGGGCCCCAGCCCCATTCCCTTCGGGAGGCTGGCTCCTCCCCGGGCCATGGAGCCCTCCGATCTCGACCGGGTCAGGGGGGAGTTCTGCCAGGGGGCCCTTCGGGCGCTTTCGGCGGGTTTCAAGGTTCTGGAGATCCATATGGCCCACGGCTATCTTTTGCACACCTTCCTCTCCCCCCTCGCGAACCAGCGGACGGACATTTACGGGGGAAGCCTCCCGAACCGGATGAGGTTTCCCCTGGAGGTGGCGCGGGCGGTCCGGGAGGTGTGGCCGGAGAGTTACCCCCTCTGGGTCCGGATTTCCGGGACCGACTGGGCGGAAGGGGGTTTTGATCCGGACCAGTCGGTGGTCCTGGCCAAAGCCCTGTCCCGGGAGGGAGTCGATGTGATCGACTGCTCTTCGGGAGGTCTGGTTCCCGAGGCCCGCATTCCCGTGGGGCCGGGCTACCAGACGCCGATTGCGGCAAGGATCAGGCAAGAGGCCGGGATGCCGACGGTCACGGTGGGGATGATCACCGACCCGGTCCAGGCCGAACATGTCCTGGTCACCGGGCAGGCCGACGGGGTGAGCCTGGCCCGGGAGATGCTCCGGGACCCTTACTGGCCCCTTCATGCCGCAAGACGGCTGGGCCAGGAGATCCCCTGGCCGGTCCGATACGAGCGGGCGAGCCGCGGGTAGGATTCGAAAGGGGGGACGGGTCTTTTAGATCCATGGTATAGTAGGGCGCGCGGGGAGATCCGGAATCCTCCCCCCTCGACGGACCCGAACACGGGAGAGACCCATTGCAGGTGACAGTCCGGCTGTTGTTTTCTATCCTCAGGCAGCGGTTCGGGAAGGCCCTTTTGGCCTCGGTCGTTCTCCCGGCCAGCCTCTCCTCTCCGTCCCCCCACGGGCCGGGGAAACTTTTCGTGTCGTCCCTCCAGCTCCCCCCCGGGGCCCGGGTGGCCGAAGACTCCGACTTCGGGCGGGGCCCGTCGGGAGGGTACTACTTCTATTCCACCTCCGGGGAAAATCGCCTCTATAGGCTCTCCGTCACCCATCCGATGGGAGCCCGGGATCTCTGGCGGGAGACCTGGACATCGGTTGCGCTCCCCCCATTCCCCGGCTTCAGGGTCCGCTCCGCAGCGATCGGGGAAGGGCACCTTTTCCTTGGCGGAGGACGAAGGGGCGGGGGGGCGGTCGTCCGCTCCTTCCAGGTCGGCCAGGTGGAAGAGGGCGGGAGGGAGCGGATGGTCCTGAGAGGACAGGTGGACTACTTCCCCGAAGCGGCGGACGTGGCGATCCGGATCCTCTTCCTTGACAGGAAGGCGGGGATTCTCTGGCTTGCCTACGACAGCGGAAGGGTCGAAACGGGGAGGCCCTTCCTCTTCCTCCATGACAGAATCCTCTGGGCCGATCCCGCCGGCTACATCCCCCTTCCCCGGGAGACCTCCCTTTCCTCCGGTCCGCCTCCCCTTCTGGTTCCCCGGGCCACCCGGCCCACCGGTCTCCCCTGTTTTTCCTGCCGCTTCTACCTGACCCGCAGGACGGTCTCCCCCCGGGGAGAGATCCGGAATATTCCGGTCCGGGCTCCCGAGAGGGTGGGAAGCGCGATGGGAATCCTTCCGGCGGGGTCGGGAATGGGCTTTTTTGAGGGCCGCCGCCCCCACATCTGCCGGATTCCGGAAGGGCGGGGGAGAGCGGAACTCACCTCCTGTCACCGCATCACAGGATCCGTCCGTCCGCTCTCGGCCTCCTGGTGGGGGAACAGGCTTGTCTACCTTTTCCCTCCGGGAGGACCCGCCAAGGGAGTGGAGGACCGGTGGGTGGTGGCGATCCTCAACCCGGCCCGGATCTTCTCCTCCGTCAAAAAGCTTTCGCCGGGGGAGGCCTTCGACTTCGTCCGCCTGCTCCGGGAAAGGGGGACGATGGTCCCGCTTCCCGCCGGCGCCCATCCGAGGCTTGAGACGATCTCCGAGGACGGCAGGGACCTGGTCCTCTTCGGTGCGACCCATCTCTACCGGATTTCCCCGGCTTCGTAAAAGCCCCCGGTACCGCGATATATTTCTGGAACAAGGACGGGTGCTGACCAGGGAGGATCATGCCGCGGAGGTTATTCTATGGCAGAGCCGGTCAAGAAAGGCCTCGAAGCGGCCGGAGAGCGATGATGGCGTGGTCTCCGCCTTGAGACCCGGGCCTGCGGCTACCCTTCAACCGGGCACTGACAAGGCTTTATGTGGCAAAGATCTCGCGGGCAGGAATCGAAAGGCCCGGGAGGAGGGGGGAGGCGAGATGATCCTCTCCACGGCATTCTTCCGCAAGGGTGTAGTGTCCGTCTCGCCATCTGAGAACCTGGACGGTTTCCGTTTCGGGATCCACGATCCAGTATTCCGGAACGCCGAATCTCTGGTATAGTGCAAATTTTTCCTTTCGATCTTTTTTTTCTGTGGCGGGAGAGCAAATCTCCACGATCAGGTCCGGAATCCCCTGAATATTTTGCCCGGTAATGATCGAGAGTCGCTCTTTCGACACATAGACAAGGTCCGGTTCGACATATTGGAGGGGATTCGTCGAAAAGATGACGTCGTATGGAGCCTTGAAGCTTTTCCCCCCCGGATTATTCTTGAGCCAGGCTCCGAATGCGAAAGAGAGATTCCAGGAAATTTCCTGATGTCGGGTGTTCGGCGAAGGGGTCATCGACAGCTCTCCGTCAAAAATTTCATACCTAATGGGTCCGGATTCGGGAAGTGCCAAATAGTCTTCATAGGTCCAGACATGTCGCATGACCGTTGTCATGGGATTCCTCCGTCGAAGGTCGGTTCGCACTCATCCTTATTCCATCATACCTCAATGATCCGGTTGTCCCAATGGGTCAGGGAGATCTGACGACAGCTTGCTGCTATCAAAAAAGTGCCCGAATATGCGCACGGTTCTCTTTCTGCCCCGACGAGTCTTGGTGACTACCGCCGTCGTTGGCAGACGTGACTTTCCCGGCTGCGACGGAGACCCTTTCCGCCGCAGCGCCGCTGTTGCCGGACGGAATCGCCACGGGTAGGGCAGTTACGGTTACCAGCGGTTCAGAGTGAGCGCTGCATTAAGGTCAAGGTCATGGCGCGTGCCGAATCAGGAACACACCCATTCCCGTTCCTTCAGCGTCAGCGACTCGTATTCCTCCGCAGACCGTGCACAGGTGACTGCTTGGATACCAGCCTTCGGCACGGACTATGATGGACCCAGATCCAGACAGTGCGCTGGCAGGTCTACCAGGTGGCCGGAAAGGTGGTGCGTCATGCGGGAGCGCTTCTTCTGAAGGTGGCGGACGATCTCCTGCCCTTCTTTCAAGCGCTTCGGGAACGAAGCTATCGGCTGATGTGCCAGCAACGCGTCACATGACGGAAGTGGCGGCTCTGTTTTCGACGATAAAGCCCCGATCACACGAAAGACAGGAGGCTTGCGTGCAGAGAGCGCCTTAGAACCGTTCAAAGGCGGGAGGGGGGAAGAATTTCACCCCCCATCCGGAGACAATCAGGGGGTCAGGAAGGAAATCCCGTTCGAAAAATCTGAATTTCCTCTCTGCACCCTTCCTGTGAGGGTCGCACGCAAATTCAATTTCGGTTTTTGGGTCCCCCCCCCGATTGCGCGGACCTCCCGGGAGGTGGTACAATAATCCTTTCGAGGAGGGAACTTCATGTCCCAGGGCCATCCGCAATACCCCATGGTCAACCACATGGGCCAGATCCTCATGATAGGGTTTGTCTTTCTTTTTGCCGGGGGTCTTCTCACACTCTTCCTGCAGTGGGTCTATAACCGGTTCATCCGCCGGACCCCTCCTCCCGAGTACACCGAAAAGCCGAAATTCTTCGACCGGGACTGATAACTCCCCGTTCACCGGTTCTCATCTTTTGTTTCGCCACCTGGAGTCCCGATGCCTGATTTTCCCCGGGAGGCTGCCTCCCTGCCTCTCGTCGCCATTCTCGGCCGTCCGAATGTCGGAAAGTCGACTCTCTTCAACCGCCTTCTTGGCGAGAATCGGGCCATCGTGGAGGACCAGCCGGGAGTGACCCGGGACCGCCACTATGCCACCGTCACCCGGGGCCCCTGGACCTATCGCCTGGTGGACACGGGGGGCATCCTCTTCGGGGACGACCATCCTCTGGGAGAGGCGATCCGCAAGCAGGCCCTCTTCGCCCTCGAGGAAGCGGATGCCCTGATCTACGTCTTCGATGCCCGTGACGGATTCAATCCGATGGACAAGGACGTGGTGGACCGGATCCGCTCCTCGGGAAAACCCGCCGTTTTCGCCGTCAACAAAAGCGACGCCCCGACCCGGGAGTCGATCCTCCTGGCCGACTTCTACAAGTACGGTGTCGAACCTCTCCGGCCGATCTCCGCCCTCCACGGACTCGGGATGGAAGAGCTGCTCGAACCCTTCGCCTCCCTGCTTCCTCCTTCAACCGAAATGGAGAGCGACCCGGACCGGATGGTCCTCACGGGAGAATCGGAGGAGGAGATCCGGGAACGGATTCAAAAACGACTGAGCGAGCCCGCCCGGATCGCCGTCATCGGACGGCCCAACACCGGGAAATCCACCCTGATCAACCATCTCCTGGGCGAGGAGCGACTCGTGACGAGCCCCCTTCCGGGAACGACCCGGGATGCCATTGACACCCTGGTCACCTGGCGGGACAAACCCTACCGCTTCGTCGACACTGCCGGGATCCGCAAAAGAGGCAAGGTGGCCGAAGCCTCCGAGCTCTACGGGATCATCCGGACCGAACGGGCCCTTTTAAACGCCGAGATTGCGGTCGTCCTCGTCTCGACCCCCGACGGCCTGACCGATGGGGATCTCCGGATCATCCGCCAGGTCATCGACCAGCGCCGGGGGCTGATCATCGCCTTCAACAAGTGGGATGCGGTGGCCAAGGGCGAAACCCCCGACCTGGCCCTTCTGGGAGACCGCTACCCATTCCTCTCCTTTGCGCCGGTCCTCAATGTCTCCGGACTGACCGGACGCAACCTGTCCCAGATCTTCCGGCACATCGAAACGGTCCGCTCCTGGTACTACCGCCGCATCGGAACCAGCGACCTAAACCGGGTCATCCTTCCGGTCATGGCCCAGACCCCACCGCCACGGCTCAAGACGGGCGCCGTCCGTGTCTACTATGCCACCCAGGTCCAGATCGCCCCGACCGTGATCCATCTTTTCTCCAACCGTCCCGACGGTCTCTCCCCCTCCTATCTCCAGTTTCTGACCCGGAAAATCCGGGAAAAATTTCCCTTCACCGGCGTTCCCTTTCTCCTGAAACCCCGGGGGAAAAAAGAGGAGTAAGGTCTTCTCTTCGGTGATTTCTGTCACAGGAAATCCCTTGCACCGGTCCAAAATGGGGGAGTAGACTTGAAATCCAGAAGGAACCGAGGACACCCAAGACGAAAGGAGGATCCTATGGCAAAAACGATCAGGAAGCGGACTGAGGCAGTCCTGGCGGGAGGAGTCTTTGTCGTTCTCGCCCTCTCGACCCCCGTTATGGCCCACCCCGGAGCGGGACCTCCTCCTGTCCATCCCCCTGTCCACCCGGTGGTTCATCCCCATCACCCGGGAGCCGCCAACCTGGGAATGGCCCATATGAGTCCGACACCCGCCAACTTCGGCCAGACGGTCTCGGGAGTCGCCACGACCCAGGGACAGACCATCTCCCAGGACGCCAGATCGGGGATCACCGGCCAGGCCCTCTCGGGGATCGCAAAGCAGCATGGGCAGCTCGTCTCCGGAGTGGCAACGGGAGCGATCCCGCCCCCACCTCTGGGCGGAGCCCCTCCGCCTCCACCACCTCCAGGAGGAGTCCCGCCCCCTCCACCCCCGCCGGGGGGAGCGCCTCCGCCTCCTCCTCCAGGCGGAGCCCCTCCTCCCCCTCCGCCGGCTCCCTGACGGTCGAGGGGAGATCTTCGCAGTCTCTTCCGGATCCGCGCCCTTCCTCCGGTCGATTCCCGGCCGGGGGGGGGCCCTTTAAGAAATCTCCCGCCTCTTTTTCAGTAGGAGTAATAGAAGGAAAATCCTTCATAGCCGCCGATTCCCGGCCAGACTGACGAATTGAGGACTC
>DAIBTC010000083.1 GCA_027415345.1 Nitrospirota bacterium | reverse complement strand
CAGGATCGTGTCAGCAAGCGGCAAGATGCGGGAGCGACTCAAGAATGTCCGCATCTCGGTCGTTCCGGACCGTCCGGAAGGCCGGGGTATCTTCGGCCGGGCTTACAGAAACGCGACGCCCATCATCGAAAACCATCTCCTCGACCTTCCGGAGATGCGGATCTGGCGGCCTCTTCTTCGGGACATGGCGAGCGGATCAATCGCGGTCTTTCCCTTCTTCCGGGCGGGAACGGTTCACGGATGTCTTTCGGTCCACGCCAGGGAAGAGGACTTTTTCGGCACAGATATCAGGGACCTTCTCAAGGGAGTGGTCGTCTCTCTCTCCTTCGGGGTCGACAACAGCGACCGGAGAAAGTACCAGGCCCTCCAGGACCAAGTCTCCCTCACGCTCAAGAACTACTACCGGGCCCTCTCTGAGGTCAACCAGTTTCTCGTCCGTATTCCCTCTCCCCAGGCCCTCTTCCAGAGGGTCTGCGACATCCTCTATGCGCGGGGCGATCCCAAGGGTGCCGTCATCGGGGTCGTCGATCCCAGGACAAAGGAGATCATTTGGGTGGCTTTTTCCGGACTGCCTGCCGAATGGGTCTACTCGATCCGTCTGACCATCCAGCCCGACAAACCGGAGGGGCAGACCATGACAGGCAAGGTTCTCCGCTCCGGAAAGCCGATGATATTGAACGACTACCTGAACCATCCAGTCGGCCAAGCCCTTCGCCCCAAATTCGAGGAACAGGGAATCCGGGCCGCGGCCGTCTACCCCATTTGCCGGGGAGGATATCCGGTCGGTGTCCTGATTGCCTTTTCCCTTTTCACAAACTTTTTCGGAAAGGAGATGGAGCGGCTTCTTGACGAATTGAGCCGAAATGTCTCCTTTGCCCTCGACAACTACGACAGAAGGCTCGAGCAAAAGAAGAGCGAACGGACCATCCTGACCCTCAAGAACTATTACCGGGCCCTTTCCGAGATCAATGCCCTGGTCGCCCATCTTCCCTCGTCAAATGAACTGTTCGATCGAACCTGCGAAATCCTTCACAGAAGCGAGGAATCCAGTATTGTGGCGATCGGTCTCCTCAACGAAAGGACCGGCCTCCTCGACTGGAACCATTTCACGGGACCCGATTCGGGATGGGTCTCCGACCTGCGCATCCGGGTGGGGGCCGATGCCCCCGATGGCCAGCCGCCCAAAACCATGTCCCAAAGGGTCTTTCTTGCGGAAAAGCCCCTCGTCGTCAACGATTACATGAGGGAGCTCCCTGAAAACAGTCTCAAGCCAATCTTCCGGGAACACGGGATCCGTTCGGCGGCCATGTATCCCTTCTTTCGGAACGGAGTCCTGACCGGAGTCCTGGCCGTGGTCTCCCGACAGACCGGCTTCTTCGGTCAGGAGCTTTCGGATCTGCTCGACGGAGTCTCCCGGAGCCTGTCCTTTGCCCTCGACAACCGGGACCGGGAAGAGGCCCGGACCCGGCAGGAGGAGCGGGCCCATTTTCTGTCTCTCCACGATCCCCTCACCGGACTTCCCAACCGAAGACTCTTCTACGATCGACTGGAACAGGCCCGTCGCTACGCCATTCGCCATGAGTCCTCCTTTGCCGTGGGACTCCTTGACCTTGACGGCTTCAAGACGATCAACGACCTCCTGGGGCACAAGACAGGAGACCAGCTTCTTGTGGCGGTTGGATCGGGACTGAAGACCCTGTTGCGGGAGTCGGACACGGTGGCCCGCCTGGGAGGGGACGAATTCGCGATCATCCTGCATGGCATGACAGAGGAAAGACTGGAAGGAACCCTTTCCCGGATTCTCGGAGCGATCCGGGGCCTCCGAGAGATCGACGGACAGACGGTGACCCTCTCCGGTTGCCTGGGGGTGACCGTCTTTCCCGTTGATCCCTCGGACTCCGATGGACTGCTCTTCCATGCCGACCAGGCCATGTACGCGGTCAAGCGCCAGGGAAAGGACGGATGGACCCTTTATCAGAAATCGCCCTGAATCCAGGGATTCGCCCAAGGTTTTAAGGGAAGGCTTGTCTTACCCTGGAAACTACCCACCCTGAATGAAAGGTTATATCCAGCCAAATTTCTCTGTATACACCAACCCTAACCTCATTCCCTCTCCTTTTTGTGAAATCAAAAAGGTTCCCTGGACCCTTTCCGAGAAATTCCCCTTGGGGTCCCTTGGCCCAGGCCGGGACCCCGACGACAGCGCCCCCTTCCGATTTCCATATCGTAATCCAAATTGTCGAATCCCCGTGATCCGCAAGTACCCATTTTCCGGGATTTCCTCTCCCAAAGCGGGGGATTTCTATGCTAGGATGGCGGGGACCGGTTTCCACACCACCTTTTAAAAAGAGGGGCTTATGACAACCAGATCCTTCATTTCCAGAAGATTCGCCACAAAGACCCTTTTGGCTCTTTTTCTCTCCGGAACTGTCGCGACCGCTCTTCCCTTATCCCAAGCCCTTGCACAAAACATGACGGATACCTCCCGGGTCACACGGGCCGTGGGACATTACGATGCCGTGATTTCCCGGGCCTCGTCCCTATATCACAAGACCCTTGCCGATGCCCGCAAAAGGTTCGATCAAGCCAAGGGCAAGGCTGATGCCGCCTACGACAAGGCGACCGAGAGAGCCAACAGGGAGGTGACACTCAAAATCAATACCGTCAAGGAAGAGGTTGCCCAGAGCTCGGGCTTCGACGCCCACCTGAAGGACAAGATCAAGGGAGCCGCAAAGGACTTTGCTGTGGCCATCGCCCGGGCCCGGGCCATTCGCCAGGAGGCTGTCGCAATCGCTCTCAGGGAATACACAGAAACCCTCCGCAAGGCGACCTCCGACTATGCCGATGCCGTCAAAAAAGCCGAATCCGTATACAGGACCGAGGCCAAGCGCTGGATCCAGTAGACCCCGGACTTCCTTGCGTCTCTGAACCAATGCGGGTCCTTATTTTCCGGGCCCGCATTCTTTTTCGGAGTCTTCCGTGAGACAGTTTTTTGCCATCATCGGCCACCCCGTCTCCCATTCGCTCTCCCCGCTCTTCCAGCAGGCAGCCTTCGACGAGGCCGGGATCGAGGCCGCCTACCTCCCCTTCGATATCCCGCCGGAGGCATTGACACAGGGACTCTCCGCCCTCCGGACACTCAATGTTTCGGGGTTCAACATTACCCTCCCCCACAAGGAGACCATGATTCGGGAGACGGACAGGGTGTCCGAGACCGCCCGGGAAATCGGCGCTGTCAACACTGTCATCAGCCAGCGGGGGGACTGGATCGGGGACAACACGGATGGACCGGGATTTCTTCAGGCCCTTGAGCGGTTTCTGGAGGAAAACCATCTTCCCTTTCCCTACCGGGTGCTGATCTTCGGGGCCGGCGGATCGGCCCGCGCTGTCCTCTGGGCCCTCGCCCGGCGTCGGATCGAAGGAGTCTGCCTTGTCAACCGGACTCTTACAAGGGCCCGGCAACTCCTGGAAGGCCCTTTGCCAGCCATGATCCCGAACCGCCATCCCTGTGCCCTGGACGACCCTTCCTGGAAGGATTGGCTTCGGGAGTCCCCGGCTCCCCTTCTCGTCAATACCCTTTCTCTTCATGCCTTCCCGGATGGCCACCCTCCCTTCCCTCCCCTGGCCGACATTTCTCTTTCCGGAATTCCCCTCTTCGACCTGTCCTATGCGCCTTGGGGAGCGGACAAGAAGTCCTTCGACGGGAAAACGCCCTTTCTTCGGATGGGGGATCCCACGAAGTCTCCCCGGCAGAACGGGTTGGGAATGCTCCTTTGCCAGGGGGCCCTGGCCTTTGAGTTATGGACCGGAAAGAAGGCGCCTATTGAACGGATGGAGGAGGTTCTCAGGAGGGCAACCGGCCAGAAAAGCCTCTGGAAATCCTTGTAAGAAGAGGGCTGTCCGGATCTGCCGATGGGCGGATCCGGACAGGGGTCGGGGGTCTCAGAGGGTCCGGGAAAAAAGCGGACCTTTCGGAGCTTCCTTCAGGTAGGCATCGAAGACCATGGCAATGTTCCGAAGGAAGATCCTTCCAAGCGCGGTGATCAGGATCCTGTCTTGAGAAATCTCGATCAGTCCGTCCGGAACAAACCCTTCCAGAACACCGATTTCCTGGGCGAAATAGGTGTCGAAATTCTCCCCGTAGGGGGCGAGGACCATTTTGCGATCGATCTCCAGATCGCACATGATGCGGGAGATGATCTCCCGTCGCATCCGGTCATCTTTCGAAAGCCTGAAACCCCGGAATGCGCCGATTCTGCCGGAGAGGGTCCTGGCAGCATAGTCCGGAAGGGCTTTGACGTTTTGCCAGTAAGCTTCGTCCAGCATACTGATCGCGGTCACCCCAAAACCCAGAAGATCGGCATTCTTTTTCGTCGTGTACCCCTGGAAATTCCGGTAGAGCGTCTTCTCGACCTGTGCCCGAAAAAGCTCGTCATCGGGCTTCGCGAAGTGGTCCATCCCGATAAAACGGTATCCCGCCTTCCCGAGCTTTTCCCCGATCAGGCTGATGAGTGCGAACTTGACATCGGGGGGCGGGAGTGTCGATTCCCGGATCAGAACCATGTGCTTTTTCAGCCAGGGAACGTGGGCGTAATTGAAAACAGCAATCCGGTCGGGTGAGAGGGCGACGATCTGGTCTAGCGTCTTCGCAAAACTTTCCACGGTCTGAAAGGGAAGGCCGTAGATGAGGTCGATGTTGATGCTGTGGAAGTCCAGATCCCGGCATTTCCGGAAGACCCGCTCGGTCAGCTCCAGAGGCTGAACCCTGTGGACCGCCGTCTGGACGGTGGGATCGAAATCCTGGACCCCCATGCTGATCCGGTTGACCCCGACCGCCTTCAGTGTCTCGAGATAGTCGTTCGAGGACTCCCGGGGATCGATTTCGACCGAAATTTCTCCCCCCTTGTAATCGACCGCGAAATGCTGGTCAATGTTGCGGAAGAGCTTTCGCGTCTGGGATGAGGTGAGACTCGAGGGAGTGCCGCCCCCCAGATGGAGCTGGACAACTTTCCTGTTCCGGTCGACCAGGGGCGCGATCACCCCCATCTCCCTGGCGAGGAAGTCGTTATATTCCTCGGCCTTGGCCTTGTCCCGGGTGATGATCGTGCTGCACCCGCAAAAATAACAGAGGGATTCGCAGAAAGGGATGTGAAAATACAGGGAAATATCCCGGGGAGGGGTTGCATTGTTCGAACGCAGAAGCTCCGTCCGGGCCTCCTTCTCTCCGAACTCCTCCGTCCAGACTGGAGCGGTCGGATAGCTGGTGTAGCGGGGACCCGGACGGTCGTACTTTTTGAGAAGACCGATATCCACATGATTCATCATGACAGGACCTGACTCCTTTGTTTCGGGGGGCTAAGCGAGTCCATTCTGGACAATGTTAACCAAATGGCGGGCCATTTCGACGGGGGTTTCGGGAAGGATCCCGTGACCGAGGTTGAAGATGAAGCCGGGACGGCTTCCCACCCCGGACATGATCCGTTTTACCTCGGATTCGAGCGCATTTCTCGTTGTCAGAAGCACGACCGGATCGAGATTGCCCTGAAGAACCTTGTCTTCCGAGACCCGGGGGATGGCCCGTTCAAGCGGAAGACGCCAGTCAATGGACAGGACGTCCGTTCCGGCCCGGTTCATGTCATCGAGGAGGGCGCAGGTTCCATTTACATAGAGAATCGACGGAATCTTATGCCTTGAAAGAGCCCGGACCACCTCCTGGGTGTAGGGAAGGGCATACTCCCGATAATGTTCGGCGCAGAGGGAGCCGGCCCAGGTGTCGAAAAGCTGGTAGGCGTGGATCCCCGCCTCGATCTGCATCTCGAGATAGTCGATGACCGTTCGGGTCACCTTTTCCATCAGGGAGCGGTAACCGCGGGGATTTCCAAAGATCATCCGCTTGACGCGGGTGAACTCCTTTGAGGTCTCCCCCTCGACCATATAGGTGGCAAGCGTGAAGGGGGACCCTGAAAATCCCAGGAGCGGGACCCGCCCGTCCAGCCTCTTGTTAATGAGTCGCACCGCGTCGGCAACAAAACCGGTGGCCTTGCGGGCCTCAGGAACCACAAGACGGTCGATGTCGGCATCGGTCCTGACAGGATTGGAAAAACGGGGCCCCTTGTGCTCGGTGAATTCGAGATCGAGCCCCATCGCCTCGACCGGGATGAGGATGTCCGAGAAGAGGATGGCGGCGTCAAGACCCAGAAGATCGATGGGCAGGAGGGTCGCCTGCGCGGCAAGTTCCGGCGTCTTGCACAGCCCAAGAAAGGTCGTCTTTTTGCGGATTTCCTGATATTCGGGCATGTAGCGACCCGCCTGTCGCATGATCCAGATGGGGGGACGATCAAGCCTTTCCCGGCGGCAGGCCCGCAGAAAAAGGTCATTGGATAGGAGAGCTGAGCCCATGAACGGCCTTTTGGTTAAAGAGTGGCGGATGCCGGTGGATCAAGAGCGAGCCACCGGGGCATGACGGTCTGACGGTTTTTGACCAGGCGGGTGAGCCGCCCGGCAATGGCCTCAATAAGAATCGGATGATCACCAAAAGGGGGAGTGACGACCCCTCCGTGCGGGAGGGGATGACGGGCCAGGAAGTCTTCGAGACCCTTTCTGATCCTCTCCATGAGAACCCCCTCGAAGAGAAAATAAGGGACCACCAGAATCCTGTCGAACTCCGAAGGCTCAAGTGTTTCCAACAACGGACGATACCGGGGCTCGGTCACCCCGATAAAGGAATAAAGAAATTCGCGTCCTCGACGACGCTCCCAAAGGCGGCGACCCTGGTAGTAAAGGGAGGCATTCGCTCCCGGATCGAGGCTTCCCCGTCCCACAATCACCACCTGGTCCCGGATCTCGGGGTCTTTGGGAGGAAGAAGCTCAAGGATGACTGAGACAGGAGCCTGATCAGTCCCGATGGCCCACTCGCGGACGACCGTCACATTCGGAAACTCCCGGGCCAGCTCGCCCATGAAGCCCCAGACGTCCCCCTTGGAATGTCCGGCATCGAAGAGAAGAAATGGAAAAAGGTGGATCGAAGCCTTCATCTGGGCCAGTTCACGGAGAACCATCCGGACTTCCGGTTCGGCATGTTCGAGAAAGGCCTCCCGGACCACCCAATCCGGAGGCAGTCTGGGCATTAGTTTTGCCACTGTCTCCCGAAAATGCCTGTTCCCTTCGGCAAGGGGACTTCCGTGGCCGATCAGAACCACTGCCGTCGGCCCGCTTTCCCTCTCAAGGGATTCTGACACATTATCCATGAGGAAATTATACGGCCAGAACAGGGAAGGGTCAACGAAAAACGGGTCTTTTGAGGCAATTTCCGGGACTCATCGAAGAGCCTCCCCCGCCCCGGAGAAGGAAAGGGACTTCCGGAGGAGCTTTTCTGACCGGCTCTCAGCCCC
>DAIBTC010000082.1 GCA_027415345.1 Nitrospirota bacterium | reverse complement strand
GCTCCCTCCCGGAACCTCCCTGGACATCCATGGGTCTTCCGGATCCCAAACCTGGCGAACCTTCCAGATCCTGGGGTGGGGTTCTCGGATAAAGGGTCATGGCCCGGCCAAGGTCTTCGCGTGTGATGGACGGTCCCTGGGCCATCACGACCAGTCGCTCCATCATGTTTTCAAGCTCTCGCACATTCCCCGGCCAATCGTAGTTCACCAGCATGTCCATCGCCCCGGGATCGACGCTCACACTCCTGTCGTTGTCCCGGTTGAACCGCTCCAGAAAATGCTCGACAAGAAGCGGGACATCCTCTTTGCGCTGGCGGAGAGGGGGCAGGAAAAGGGGAACCACGTTCAGACGGTAGTAAAGGTCTTCCCGGAAAAGGTTCCGCCGGATCATCTCCTCGAGGTTCCGATTGGTCGCTGCGATGATGCGGACATCCACGGGGATTACCCGGTTTCCGCCGATACGCTCAACCGTCCGCTCCTGAAGCACGCGCAGAAGCTTGACCTGGACTGCGGGGGTGATCTCTCCTATTTCGTCTAGGAAAATTGTCCCGGTATCCGCCGCCTCGAACTTTCCCGGCCTGGCAATATGGGCGCCGGTGAAGGCCCCTTTTTCATGGCCAAACAGCTGGCTTTCAAGGAGGGTCTCCGGGATGGCGGCACAATTGATCTGGACAAAGGGCTTTTTGGCCCGGGGACTCAGAAAGTGAATGGCCTTGGCGATCACCTCCTTGCCGGTTCCGCTCTCTCCCTGGATCAGGACCGTCGCGCGGCTCGCCGCAACCTGATAGACCGATTCGGCGATCTGGTTCATCACCTTTGATCGTCCGATCCAGCCATCGATGGCGTAACGATCTTTCAAGGCATGCTCGAGCCGATGGGTCTCGTCGATCAGCCGCTGATTCTCTTCCGAAAACTTCTGCCGGAGGAGAACCGCCTGGACGATTGTCGAGCCGATGATCGACAGGACCCGCTTGTCCTCTTCCAGATCCCGATCCCCTTCCGACAAGTCACAGTCCGCCGAAAGGACTCCGAGCTTTCTTCCCTGAAAGATGAGCGGAACGGCAATGAAGGCCATTTTCATTCGTCCCACTCCCTTTCTGGCCCCCGTCCTGTTCAGAAAACGGGGCTCTGCCCCGATATCCGGAACAATGATGGGCAGACCCGTGGAAAGAACCGTTCCAGTAATCCCCTCCCCGATCTTGAAACGCCCCTTTTTCTTCTCCTCTTCGGACATCCCGTAAGCGAGCTCGGTCATGAGTTCGTTCGAGTCCCCTTTCAGGAGCAGGATCGCCCCGCGATGAAGGTTGAGCTGGGTGTCCATGATCCCCAGAATATGATCGAGGGCGGAATCGAGATCCGGAGAGCTCGCAAGCTCCCGGCTGATTTCGAAGAAGGCTGTCAGCTCCCGTATGATCTTCTGTTCGTGGTTCATCGTCTCCGCCTAAAAAAAAGGGCCTGAACAGATTCTCGTGTCCAGGCCCTCCATGACAGTCAGGGCCGGCAATCAGAAACCGGCGGCCCCCTTGCCCATAATCCCTATGTTCCTATACATCGAAATACAGGAAAAACTCGTGCGGGTGAGGCCGGAGACGAACGGCATCGACCTCCCTCTTTGTCTTGATGCTGATCCAGGTTTCAATGAGTTCGGGAGTGAAAACGCCACCCTTCAGAAGAAACTCATGGTCCTTTTCGAGAGCGGCCAGGGCTCCGTCGAGCGATCCGGGCATCTGCTTGATTTTCTTCTTCTCCCGGTCGGACAGTTCATAAAGATCCTTGTCGAGAGGGGCCGGAGGCTCGAGCTTTCGCTCGATTCCGTCGAGCCCGGCCATTAGAAGAGCCGAGAAGACGAGATAGGGATTGCTGCTGGGATCGGGAGTCCGGAACTCGATACGTTTGGCCTTCTCGCTCTTGGAGTACATCGGGATCCGGACGCAGGCCGAACGGTTCCGCTTGGAATACATGAGATTGATGGGAGCCTCGTATCCCGGAACCAGCCGGCGGTAGGAATTGGTTGTGGGGGCGATAAAGGCCAGAAGCGCCGGCGCGTGATGGATCAGTCCCCCGATGTAGTGGCGGCAGAGTTCGGAAATGTCCCCGTACCCGCCCTTCTGGTAAAAGAGGTTCTTTCCGGCCTTCCAGAGGCTCTGGTGGACATGCATTCCCGAGCCGTTGTCCTGGAAAAGGGGCTTGGGCATGAAAGTGGCCGTCTTGCCATATTTGAAGGCGGTATTCTTGACCACATACTTGTATTTCATGACATTGTCGGCCATCTTGGTGAGGGTATCGAAACGCATGGCAATTTCGCACTGGCCCGCGGTGGCAACCTCGTGATGGTGCGCGTCGCAGCGGATGCCGACCTGCTCCATCGTCAGGACCATTTCGCTTCTAAGATCCTGGAGGGAGTCGGTCGGAGGAACGGGGAAATATCCCTCCTTGTGACGGACCTTGTACCCCAGGTTCGGATCCTCTTCCCGGCCTGTGTTCCAGGTCCCCTCGATCGAATCCACGGAGTGGTGGGAAAAATTGGAGCCGGATCCGTAACGGACGTCGTCGAATACGAAAAACTCGCATTCCGGTCCCCAGTAGGAGATGTCCGCCAGCTTCTTCAGATAATTTTCGGCCCTCTGGGCGATATGGCGGGGGTCCTTGGCATAGGATTCGCCGGTGATAGGATCCTTGACGTTGGCGATCAGGGACAGGGTCGGCACCTGGGTGAAAGGATCGAGAAAGGCCGACTTGGAGTCGGGCAGGAGAAGCATGTCGGATTCGTTGATGGTCTGGAATCCCCGGATGCTGGAGCCGTCAAATCCGGTCCCCTCCTCGAAAAGCTCCTCCGTCAGCTGGTGGGCCGTCATCGAGTAGTGCTGCCATGTCCCGAGCAGGTCGGCAAACTTGATGTCGACGATCTGCACATTGTTTTTCTTTGCATAGTCCAGAACTTCTTTCGGGGTCATTCTTCTGCTCTCCTAAGAATTGTGGATGTGGATAAAGGCGGCCTGGAGACCCACTGCCGCAGCCCGGAACACAAAAAAAGGGCGTCTCCATGACCGGTCATGAAGACGCCCTTGTCTTCGCATATATCGTCCCTGCCTTCGGGATGCCGGATACGTCTCCGCACTTCTCAAGGGTAAAAGACTACACGTTGGGTAAGAAAAACGCAATATGTGGCCGGAAAAATCCCAAAAAAGACTTATTCATCCTCCCGAAAGCGAATCCCGAAGGGCCCGGGAGACTCGGTGCAAGATCCGGACAATTCGGCTAGAATTGGAAGGAAAGGAATTGCCATTCATTTCTCCTCCATTCTCCTGACTCAAAGCGAGGTCTCCCGTGAAGAAGGTTCCTGTTCTCGTGATCGGAGGAGGCTCAGCCGGCCGTTATGCGGCCCGTGAGGCGGCCCGCCTCGGAAAAGAGGTCCTTCTTTCCTCGCCCCCCCCTTTCGGCGGACTCTGCATCCTGAAAGGATGCATGCCCTCCAAGGCACTCCTCCGGTCAGCCCACGTTCTCCATGCGATGAATACGGAACTTTCAGCTCTCGGACTCTCCCATGCCGGCTCCTTTTCCTTCGATCTCCCGTCGATCATCCGGATGAAAAACCGGATGATCGGGGAAATGGCCGACTCGGCACGGGGCAGCGTCGA
This sequence comes from Nitrospirota bacterium, assembly GCA_027415345.1. Lineage (GTDB taxonomy): Bacteria > Nitrospirota > Leptospirillia > Leptospirillales > Leptospirillaceae > UBA4572. The sequence goes on along the minus strand of DAIBTC010000082.1, from coordinate 3,852 downwards.
AGGGGTCAGCGGCATCACTCTAGTCGAGGAGCCCGCCACATTCCTCTCGCCCGAGACCGCACGCGTTGGCCCGGAGACCATCCATTTCGACCGGGCCGTGATCGCCACGGGCTCCGTTCCGAAGGTCCCCGATATCCCTGGCCTTTCGAGAGACAGGATCATGACCTCCGACGACATCCTGGAACTTGAAAGCCTTCCTCGGTCGGTGATCGTCCTTGGAGCCGGCCCCGTGGGCCTTGAACTTGGGCAATACCTCTCCATGCTGGGGGTCCGGGTCTTTGTCGTCGAAATTTCCTCCCGCTGGAATCCGGAGATTGATCACCGGATCGCCGCAGGGTACCTCGCCTCACTTCGGGAGAAAGGCATGGAGATTCACCTGGGGTTCCGTTCGGAACGCTTCGAGACCTCAGGAAACCTTCTGGTCCTTAACGGCATGGTCGGAGAAAAGCCTCTGAGGCTCGAGGCCGATCGGGTCCTCGCAGCCACCGGTCGCCGTCCTGACGTGGAATCCCTGAATCTCCCCGCCGGGGGAGTCCATCTTTCCCATCACCATGCCATTCATGTCGATCCCTGGCTCAGGACCTCCAATCCCCGGATCTTTGCCGCAGGCGATGTCACAGGAGCCCTTCCGGTCCTGAACCTTGCCACCTACCATGGGGAGGTGGCCGGCTTCAACGCCGCTTCGTCCGTTCCCGTAAAGGCGGAGGACCGGCCTGTGCCGACGGCGATCTTTACCGAACCCGAATTTGCCCGTGTGGGTCTTTCGGAAAGCCAGGCCCATCTTCTCCATCTTCCGGTCATTTCCGGCTTTCTTCCTTTTTCCGAACTCGGGAAGGCGATTGTCAACCGCCAGACTGACGGCGCACTCAAAATCGTTGCCAACGCTCGGACCAGGGAAATTCTTGGCGCGGAAATGTATGGTCCGGGAGCCTCCGACCTGATTCACCTTCTTACCGTCGCCCTCGGGCTCAAGGCAACGATCGACCAGTATCAACGGATCCTCCACATCCACCCGACCATGGCCGAGATCGTCAAATATGTCGTGGAAGAAATGACCGGGACAGTCTGACAGGGGGCAGCACCCTCCGGATCTCAGGATATTAAGTCCTCCGGACTAACCACCTTCCGCCCAGGACTTTGAGACCCCACGATTTTCATTTGTCTGTTCCTGTGCTAGCCTTGAAAGAATGAAATTTCTTACCTCTGATAATATCCTCTGAAGTTTCGACAGGGCTCGGCCCAGGGACACGATGACACCTGACCCTCCTTCCGATCCATGCAAGATCCTTCTTGTCCGGCCGACCGGGATATCGGGAGACCGGTGGGACGCCATTGTCCAGACCCTGATGCAGCTCTCCGACCGAAATGTTGTGCTGGCCGGCGTCGTCGATCCTCTCCCGTCCCCCGATATTCTGATCGTGGCGGATATGGACGGCATCCCGATCGTTCCCCGGCTCTCCGATATTCCTTATGACAGCTTCACCCATCTGGCCATCGAGGATACGCATCCCGACATCCTCTCCCCGGCAGGAAAACCGTGGCCCCGGATCTCCTTCTCCGTGGTCTCCCTTCTGGCCGAACAGGTGGCTTCGAAAAACCAGTACATGGCCATCTTCAACCGCTACAGGGCCTTTGCCCAAAGCCTGACCAATCTCATCCCCCTGGAGCGGACCCTTCCCTACGAATCCCTGATCTGCCACTCCCTGCGGACCCTCCTTTCCGCCTCGGCTGTGGCCTATTGCGAAGCCAGGACACGCAACCGTTCGGTGACGATCCGGACCTCGGACCCGGAAAACCTCTTCAAGGAGGACACCGTCTTTCCCCTGACCGAAGCCGTCAGGACAGTCCTTTCAAACCGGAACGGCTATTTCGATGATCTCGATCCCGAAAGAACGGGAGTCCTGAATTCCCCCCTCACAGGGACGAGCAGGGTCGTCATCTTCAAGCTCGTCCAGAGGACCTCTCCCACCATTCCCTTTCTCATGATCTTTCCGCCTCCCTTTCCCCTGGACAACCCCATTCCGGAAACCGAATTTCAGAATGCCCTGGAGCTTTCCGCCCCGGTTCTCCAGACCAGCCATGCCCTTTTTGCCCACAGGCTGGTTCTGAAGAGAAAGGCGGAGCATGATCCCCTTACGAAAATTCTGAACCGGGATTCCCTTGATGCCTTTCTGGCCTTTGCCTACCAGAATGCCAGATCAAACCATGAGCCCCTGTCGGTCCTGATGATGGATATCGACCATTTCAAGCAGGTCAACGACACCTATGGCCATGGAGTCGGAGACTCGGTTCTTGTCGATGTCACGGGAGCGATCGGAAAGACCCTCAGGGCGGGCGACGGATTCGGACGTTATGGCGGAGAGGAATTCGTCGTGATTCTTCCGGGGCTCGGGAAGTTACGGGCCATTCTGATTGCTGAACGGATCAGGAACGCCGTCAGGAAACTGGTCCATCCTCTGGCCGGAAAGATCACTTTGAGCATCGGAGTTGCGTGCTTCCCCGAGGATGTCTCCCGGGAATCTGAACTCATTCCCCTGGCCGACCGGATGATGTATGGAGCGAAACACGCGGGCCGGGACAGGGTCCAGGCACGATAATCCTCAGGAGCCAGGACAGGTCCCGGCTCCATCCCCTTCAAAGTGCTTGAATTCGAGGCTGTACCTGAGAATATGCCGGACGTAGGTCTCATGGGCGACTCCGGTCCTTCCGGAATACCGCCCGAGCATCTCCACAACATCCCCCCCTGAGAGCCTGAGGTCATAGGAGAGAATGTCCGCCGCCATCCGGGCGTTCACATCGACCTCCATGAGATCCTTGCGACGGATCCCCCGATAGTCCTGTCCCTCCCGCCTCCTGAAAAATTTTTGCCAGAAGGGATAATGGATCTGGAAAAGACCATAGTCCTGGGAGCCGTTATTGACCGCTCCGGGATTGAAGGAGGACTCCTCCTGAGCCACGGCCACGAGAAGATAAAGGGGAAGACCACTCTGGCGGGAGGCCCGGATCAGGGCATGACCGATCGCAAGGGCCACCGGAAAAGGCTCTGCGGGACGGCTGAACCGCTCCACATATCCGACAAGGGTCACGAGAGAGGGGCAAGATGCAGGGAGGGGGGTCGCCTCTACCCTTGAAGAGAATGATATGGCCAGAATCGGAATGACCACAAAAAAAGCGAGACCCCTTTTTAGGACCGGGCCTCGCCAGCATGGTTTTTCCTGGCTTATATTGTCGATCAGACGGAGAAGGAGCTTCCGCATCCGCAGGAGGATTTGGCATTGGGATTCTTTATGGCAAAGCCGGAGCCGTAAAGATTTTCCACATAGTCCACCGTCGCTCCGGAAAGAAGAGGATAGCTCTGGGCGTCGATGAAGAGCTTGACCCCGGATTCTTCGACGATCTGGTCCATCTCCCCGGGAGCCTCCTCGAAGGACATGCCATACTGGAACCCATGACATCCGCCTCCGGAGACATAGACACGAAGCCCATACCCTTCCTTGTTTTCGGCCTTGAGATACTCATTGACCTTTTCAACCGCCTTTTCGCTCATCGTAATCATTTCTTCAATCCTCCTGAGGATAGATATGAACAGCGGGGGGAAATCCCCCGATGAGTGCAGCCGACAGGAATGAGATTCACTGCCGGCTCTGGAAATTCAAGATTAGTGGTACGCCATGTTCTTTCTGTTGCGGCTCACAATTGGAGAGGGGCGATTCATCCGGTTGGAAAGAATGACCGAATCCACGATCTCTCCGCAAAGGAGGCAGCGCCAACCGCGAAAGTTCAAATACCCCGAATCATCCTTGATGTCACTGAATTCTTCCTCGACCATTTTCCCGTGACAACGCTGGCAAT
>DAIBTC010000081.1 GCA_027415345.1 Nitrospirota bacterium | reverse complement strand
GGCGGTCCCATGGAGGCGGGACGCCTCAAGAGCGGCGAGGTGGTCGACCTCATCTCGGTCTTCGAGGGGGTCGGGGCCCTCAAGGCCGGGAAGATCTCCGAAGAGCGCCTCAAGGAGATCGAGGACGAGGGATGCCCAACCTGCGGTTCCTGCTCCGGGATGTTTACCGCCAATTCGATGAACTGTCTGGCCGAAGTCCTGGGAATCGCCCTTCCCGGAAACGGGACGATCCTCGCCACCGACCCCGCCCGGGAGGAGCTGGTCAGGAAGGCCGCCCGGCGCGCAGTCGAGCTTGCCCGGGAGGGCCGGAACATCCGGGAGTTCGTCAATGCCCGGGCCCTTGCCAATGCCCTGGTCCTGGACATCGCCATGGGAGGCTCCTCCAACACGATCCTCCACGCCATGGCCGTTGCCCACGAGGCGGAGATCCCCTTTACCATGAAGCGGATCAACGAACTCGCCGACCGTGTTCCCTATATCTGCAAGGTTTCGCCCGCTGGTTCCTATCACATCCAGGATGTGGCGCGGGCCGGGGGCGTGATGGCCATCATGAAGGAGCTGGCCACGATTCCGGGGCTTCTGGATCTTGATGTCGTCTCGGTCTCGGGGAAGACCCTGGGGCAGATGATCGGGGAGGCGGAAATCCGGGACCGGGACGTCATCCGGACGGTGGACCGCGCCTACAGTGCCAAGGGCGGGTTGGCCATTCTTTACGGCTCCCTGGCGCCCGACGGGAGTGTGGTGAAGGTGGGGGCGGTGGATCCCTCCATGCGGCGCTTCGAGGGACCGGCCGTCATTTTCGAATCCCAGGAAGCCGCCTGCGAGGGGATCCTGGGGGGAAAGGTCCGGGCGGGCGATGTGGTGGTGATCCGCTACGAGGGACCCGCCGGGGGACCGGGGATGCAGGAGATGCTGGCTCCCACCGCCAACCTCATGGGGATGGGCCTGGGAGACAAGGTGGCCCTGGTGACCGACGGTCGCTTTTCCGGGGGAACGCGCGGGGCCTGTATCGGCCACATCTCGCCCGAAGCGTCGGCCGGAGGCCCGATCGGCCTTGTCATGGCCGGTGACCGGATCCGGATCGACCTCGAGGCCCGGACCCTGGACCTTCTGGTCTCCGAAGAGGAGCTGGTCCGGCGGAAAAAGGCCTTCAAGCCCCTCCCCCCCAAGGTGACCCGGGGGTATCTGGCCCGATATGCCGCCCTCGTGGAAAGCGGAAGCCGGGGAGCCGTCCTCCGGACTCCGGAACAGGCCATCCGTTGAGCGCCCAACCGCCCAAGGAATGGCTCGACCTGTCAGGAAGGACTATCCTGGTGACGGGGGGAGCCGGATTCGTCGGCTCCCATCTGTGCGACAGCCTTTTGTCCCATGGGGCAACGGTCGATGTCCTGGACAACTTTTCCACAGGTTTTGCCCACAATCTCCCCCCAAAAATCCGGAAGATTTGGAAGGAGGACGTGGCGGCGCCACCGCCCCTTCCGCCCTATGACCTGATCTTCCATCTGGCCTGTCCCGCCTCGCCTCCCCGTTACCAGGCCGATCCTGTGGCGACCTTCCGGACCGCGGTCATCGGAACGGTGGCGATGCTCGAGGAGGCCCGGCGCCACCGTTCGCGACTTCTCGTGGCTTCCACTTCGGAGATTTACGGCGATCCGCTGGAGCATCCCCAGAAGGAGAGCTACTGGGGCCACGTGAATCCCGTCGGCCTCCGCTCCTGCTACGACGAGGGGAAACGGGCGGCCGAGACCGTGGCGACCGACTACCGGCGCAAATACGGGATTGATCTTCGGATCGTCCGCATCTTCAATACCTATGGCCCCCGGATGGACCCCTTTGACGGACGGGTGGTGAGCAACTTCATCCGTCAGGCCCTGGAGGACGAGCCGCTGACCATTTACGGCGACGGATCCCAGTCGCGCTCCTTCTGCTTTGTCTCGGACCTCGTGGAGGGGATTCTCCGGGCGGGACGCCTGCCGGCCCTTGAGGATCCAGTCAATCTGGGCAACCCGGGGGAGTTCACCATCGGAGAGCTGGCCGATCTTCTGGAAGAGGTGGTCGGACGGCCGCTCAAGCGGGAGTTCCACCCCTTGCCGGCGGACGATCCCCGGAGGCGAAGGCCCGACATTTCCCGGGCCCGGGAGAGGCTCGGATGGAGTCCGGAGGTCCCCCTCCGGGCCGGGATCGAGCGGACCGTCGAGAATTTTCTCGTGCGGATCCCCTGGTCCCGGGATGGAGCCCCCTCCTCCTGATGAGACGACGCCGGTGGGCCAACTTCGGGATCGCCATCGCCATCAGCGGGGCCGCCCTTTTTTTTGCCCTCCGTCATGTTTCCCTTCACCGGCTGGGCCATGTTCTCTGGAAGGGCCACTATGGTTGGCTTCTTCCGGCCTCCCTCATTCTTTTCTTTATTTATGGCCTCCGGGCCCTCTTCTGGGGACAGACCCTGTCGGTCACCCGGCGGGTTTCCTTTTATTCTCTCTACTCATCGGTGATCGTGGGGACCATGGCCAACAACATCCTCCCCTTCCGGGCGGGAGAGATGATCCGGGCTCTCTATGCCCGGAAACTCGAAAACCTTCCCCTTCCGCTCCTCCTGTCGACCATCTTCATCGAGCGCCTCTTCGACCTGGTCTCCCTCTCCCTTTTGCTCTTTCTCTTCCTGACGACGGGGGGGCAGCCCCTGGGACACAAGGGCCTCTGGGTCATCGGGGGAACATTCGGCCTCTTTGCCGGCCTTTATGCCCTGGTCCAGGGCCGGGAGCGGATTCTTGCCTTCCTGGACCGGTCGGTCCTGCCTCTGGCCCGGGGCCATCACCTGGCGGGACGATTTCTCTCCATGCTGGAACAGGCGCTCCACGGTCTTTCGAGCCTGACTTCCCCGGTCCTTCTCCTCAGGCTCTTTCTGACAAGCCTCCTGATCTGGTTTCTGACCCTCCTCTTCACCTGGTTCTGCCTGATCACCTTCGATGTGACCCAGAGTCCGGTGGAGGTGACCCTGGCCTTCCTTGTCTTCACCAACCTGGCCCTTCTGGTCCCCTCCTCGCCTGGGGGGATCGGGGTCGTCCAGCTGGCGGCGGTCTATGCCCTGGCCCCCTTTCATGTCTCTGACAACCGGGCCGTGGCCCTTTCCCTCGTGAACCAGGCCCTCGTGATTGCGGTATCCGCGATCCTGGGTTATCTTTTCATGACCCGGTCCCATCTCTCCCTCTCGTCCATCAAGAACCAGGCAATCGAGATGGCCCTCCCGGAGGAGTCCCCGGAAACGGCCGGAAGAAAGGAAGGCCCGTGAGCCGCCTCGTCAATTCCTTTTCCTATTCCCATTCCCGGGGAGACTTGTTCCGGAGCTGCCCCCGCCGCTACTGGTTTGTCAGATACGGCTCCTGGGGGGGGTGGGAACGGGAGGCGGACCCCGAGACCCGGGAGATCTACCGCTTAAACAAGCTCTCCAACCGGTATCTCTGGACCGGCCACCATGTCCACGAGACGGTCCGCCACCTTCTCGAACCTCTCCGGGTTGACGGAACCCTTCCTCCGGTGGAAAGACTCCGGCAGGAGCTTCTCGGGATCTTTCGCCGGGAATTTGCCCACTCCCGCAAGGACAGGTCGGGAATCAATCCGGTCCGGAAGGGATTCTTCGGTCTTCTGGAGCACGAGGGCGGGGCCTTCGCCATCGACGAGGCCGACTGGAAGCCCGCCGTCGACCGGGCCCTCTCCGCCCTGGAGGGCTTCACCAAAAGCTGGGTGATCCCGGAAATCACGGGGCTTCCCGCGGACCACCTTCTGGACCGGGACGAGGAACTGAGAACGGCCTTTCTTGAGGTGGATGGCCGGGCGGTCCCCATCCATCTCAAGATCGACCTGGCCTTCCGGAGCCGGTCCGGAGAGGTCCTGGTCCTCGACTGGAAGACGGGCCGGCCCGGAAAGGCGGGAGACCATGACCGGCAGCTGGGGCTCTATGCCTGGTATTTCGGGAGGGACCGGGGAGTTTCCCTTGAAAGCCTTCGTCTGGGACCCGTCTATCTGGCTTTTCGTCCCGAACGGAGGGAGACGGAGCCGGTTTCACCGGATCTGGTGGAGTCGGTTCTGGAGGAGACAAAAACGACCATCCGGGAGATCCTCTCCCTGATCGACGATCCCGACAGGGGGGTGGCCCGGAAGGAAAAATTTCCGGTGACACTCCGTCCTTCCGATTGCCGGGACTGTCCCTTCACCCGATTCTGCCCGGACCGGCCCCGATGACGAAAGAGGAGCGGGGACGGCGGGAATTGGCAAGGATCAGCGGGGAAACCGGTGAGGGAATCTCACGCCGTCTCGGCCGCCTCTCGCCTGACATGGCCGACCTTCTGGTCGAGCACGGATACGGAACGGTCTACGCCGCTCCGGAGCTGTCCCGCCAGTTCCGGGAGGTGGCGACCGTGGCGCTCCTTGCCGCGGGAGGATTCACCTCCGAACTTAAAATCCACATCGAGGCCGCCCTCCGGGTGGGGATCGATCTCACGGAACTCGCCGCCCTTGCCGAGCACCTGAGCCTTTATGCCGGACTTCCCCGGATGATCGAGATGGCCGACATCCTGGCCGAATTTGCCGAATTCCGTGACTTTCCCCTTCTGGGCCGAAAGCTCGTCCTCCCGGACCACGAGACCCGGATCCTCGATACCGGAGGAGAGGGTCCTCCCCTGATTCTTCTTCACCCGGTCGGATCGAGCCGCTGGGCCTTCCGGCCGCTCCTCTCACGCCTTGCCGGACAGGTCCGGGTCATCGCCTACGACCTCCGGGGCCACGGATCGGCCCTGGCCCCCGCCCGCGCTCTCTCCATCGACCGCTGGGTGGAAGATCTCCGGGAACTCGCGGAGGCCCTTTCGCTCCCCAGATTCCACCTGGCGGGGCTCTCCCTGGGTGGCCGGATTGCCCTGGCCTTTGCCGAACGCTACCCGGAGCGTCTCGAGAGCCTCCGGCTTCTCTCCCCCCCGCCCTCCGATCCCGAACGATTTCTGGCCAGGGCCCGGGCCATCCGGGAGTCCGGCCCCGAAAGCCAGATCGGGCCCACGCTGGGCCGATGGTTCACGCCGGCCTTTCTCGGGGCGAACCCCTGGGAGGTTCGGATCTGCCGGGAGGATCTCCGGCTCATCGACCCCGAGGTCTGGGCGACCTCCTTTGAGGCCCTGGCGGCTCTTCCTCCCGAGGAGAGGCGCCAGAGATTTCCCTTTCCGGTCACAGTCCTGGGAGGGGAGTGCGATCAGTCCGTCTCCCCCGAAATCCTCCGGACCTTAGTCGATCATCTCGAAGGCGCAAGCTTCGGGATCGTTTCGGGCGCTCCCCACCAGATGGCGCTCGAAAGCCCCGATGCCCTGGTCTTGCACCTGCTCTCCTAGGCCTTTGTCCTCTCCAAATTTCTGGATCAGTCCCGGCGATGCCCCCAACCCACTGAGGTCCTTCTCACGATTTGTGGGCCGGATGGGAAAGGACATAAAAGGCTCCCGAGAAGGAGACAAGACCAAGGAAAAGCGCCAGATCCCGTCCTTTGCCGCCTTCCTCTTCCGGTCGTCTTGAAATCCGGCTCCGGAGGATCCGAAGTCCCGGGCCATTTTCGCGGGGAGTTACAACGGTGACCCGGACCTCTCCGGGCTCCGCCCGGAGAAAGAAAGGGGAGTCCTGGCCCCGGTCCCGGTCCACCTTCCCCATAAAAAGGAGACGGTCCGCCCCGGCAGCATTCCACTCCCCGGGACGTCCGGCTTCGACCCGCTGGCGGATGGTGAGAAGAACCTGTCCCGACGGGCCAGCCGCCCTGCGGATCAGGGAGGAGAGGTTCATGGCTTCCGGGGAGCCGGGAGGGCGGGAGAGCGCCCCAAAGACCAGAAGAAGGGTAAGTTCAAGCAGGACCGCTCCGGTCAGAACCCGTCCAAGCCGTCCTGTTTTCGGCATAAACCCTTTCACCATCCATCCCGAAAGGGAGCCGGCCAGGGCAAGGGTCGAAAGTAGCAGGAAGGAATCCCCCAGAAAGGAGGCCGGAAAAACCACCCGGAGGCTTTTCGAAAGGAGAGGCCTCCCGGTCGACAGATCGCGAACCCGGATCAGATATCCGCCGGCATCGTGGAGGTTTATGATGAGCGGGGCCTCCTCCGGACCGCCGGAGAGAGTGACCCGGAGGACAGTTGAAGGCACGGGCCAGTCTCCGGGGGCGTAGGGGGCCCGGGAGACCTTGGTGACCTCCAGAAGAAGGGGAGGAATGGAGCCGTTCCTTTCCAAGCGGGAAAGATCGATGCGGAAGGGGTGGCCGGCCCGGGGAAAGGCCGGATTGAGGAGTCCATCCCTTTCCGTCGAGACCTGGGTGAGATGGACGAAAAAGGCCGCACCGGACAGGATCATAAGGGCGGTCATAAAAGGAAGGAGTGTTCCCAGAAGGAGCGGCCTCAGGGGCCGTGCCCGGCAAAAGAAGGCCATGGACGTATCAATCCTTTGTGCCTGAGGTCTCCCGTGGGCCCCGGATGGCCAGGACAAGGCCCGCGATCACGAGAGCGATTCCGGCTACGGTGATGGCCTGAAGCCCCAGGTCCCCCACTTTCGAGTGGGCATGGATGTCGTCTCTTATGATCCCCAGGTACAACGGCCCTGCGGCCGGAACCAGGGCGACGGTGGCCATGAGAGCGCCAAACAAGCGGACGGATTTGTTCGACATGGAATCTCCTTATTGCATAGGTTGCCTCTCCCGGGAAGACCCTGAAAACGGGGCCTAAGGGGAAGAGGCGATGGTTGCGATCATCCCGGCAATGTCCGCGGGAAGGCCGATAGACTCCTGGACCTCCCCCCGGGTATCCCGGTAGAGAAGGGTGGGCGTGGCGACCTTGCCGGTCCACAGCCGGAGGAGCATGGTGTTTCTGGTCACCTCCTCCCGGGCCCGGGCGGACAGGGGAAGTGACACAGGATAGCCTCCCTCCTCCCGAAGGTCATTGAAGGCCTCCTCGTTCTGGGCCAGGGCCAAAGCCGGGTCCTTTGCCGAAAGAATGGCGGCCGAGCGGGCAAGTGAACTGGGCTTTAGAGAAAAGGTGACGGGAATCCAGACCGAGGTCAGGTCGGAGACGCCGGAGAGGGCCATCCAGAGGCGATGGCAGTAGGAACAGTCGGGGTTGAAGTAGACCCAGAGCATTCGCCGGCCGTGTCCTATGGGAATGCCGGTGGTTTCCTTTTGTGTTTTGGCAAAAAAGAGCTCCCGGTCGGCCGGAGACTCTCCCCCCAGGTCCGGAATCGCAGACAGGTCCCATGCCCGGGCCGGGCCCGCAGGGTGTGCCGCTCCTCCTACCAGGACCCCGGCGAGAAGGATTCCCCAAAGCCTGTGGAAAGTCGCAGGTTTTTTCAAGGCTTTTTCCCCGTCACGACAAGGATGATGTGGGCCAGATACCCCTTTTGGGCTCCGGCTTCCTTCTTGGCCGCGGGTTCCATCTCTCCCATGTCCATTCCCTCCATGTTGTCCATCGCCCCGTCCTCCATCTTCATCCCCGACATCTTTCCATGTTCGCGATGGGTCAGGGGATCCGCCTCCACGACCGTCACG
>DAIBTC010000080.1 GCA_027415345.1 Nitrospirota bacterium | reverse complement strand
GGTAACTGCCAGCTTTTTAAACGAAGAAGGAATGACGTTCCCCTGATGCCAAGCCTCCTTTGGAAAACAACAAGTCTGTCCGGTGCCCTGGGAATTCTCCTCCTGGCTTCCTGCCCCGCCCCCGCTGAGGAGATCCTCCATGAGGAGCACTCCCATTACCGGGAGCAGGTCCGGCGTATCCAGGAAGCCCTTGAGAACGGGAAAAAGGAAAACGACATAAAATCGCTCCTAACCGATGCCAAACGCTCTGCCCGGTGGATATTCAAGGAGCCGAAGGCTGCGGATAAGGTGAATCGACGCCTGGGACGTCGCATCGATAAGGAATTCTTCGACCTCAATCTTCCCGTTCTCATCCACCCTCTTCCCGCCCGGCCGTTTCTCCTCCAGAAAACCACGGCCCATTCAAGTCTTGTCACAAACTTTGAGGAAGGAACGATCACGGTCCGGGTCTCCGTCCCTTTTTTTGAGGACAGCGGCCGGAGAAAAGCCAGGAACGAGGCGGTCTTCCTCTCCATCATCCTCCTTCGAAGCGGGATATTGGATCTTCCGGTCAGGGAATTTGTTCCCTTGTCAAAAACCATCCCTCCGGAAGCCTCCCTCTCCGGAGGGACGATCGAACAATTCCTTGTCTCCAAAGGACTGACTCGTTCGGGACTTTCCGTGGAGATCCACACACTGACCGCCGGCGGGGGGATTGCCCTCGCGAAAATCGTCATTCCCGTCCCCCTCCACATCGGGGACGCCCTGGCGCTCGACATGGTACGATCGGCCACCGCATCCTTCGTTCCAACCGGCAGGGAACCTTCTCCCCGACGGAACCTTCCGCCAACGGGGCTCGTGATTGACGGCCGCGCCATCAGGGTCCGCCCCTTCCGGGATCTGGTCCTCCTCTCCGACACCCGACACATTCTCATGATTCCGGACGAGGGACGCCCCTCCGACTCGCTCCCCTTTGGATGGGCCGGCTGGAGCGACGGGCAGGAGACCGTATCCCTTGAAAAAAGGGTCGGGGAAAATCCCCTGGTCGTCCGGCCGGAAGAATTTCTACACCATCAGGTCTTTGTCTTGACAAGAAAAGATGCGGAAAGGATTTATCGCACCCTCATTCCATCTAAGCTCCTTTCTACAGGCCATATCATGGTTCTTGTCTCTCCCCAGAATCTTCTCCGCCCCGCTCCTTCCCCACTGCCAACGACTGGACACCAGTGAAAAGGTCTCCCTTTATTGTCTTGTGCTTTATGTTCTTCCTTCTGGAGATCCTCCCCGGATGCACCCGGCCCGAGATCGTCCTGGAGGACCGGATCGAGCCCCCCATCCGGCTTGGACCGGTGCACCGGATCGGAGTCCTCGTCTGGCCGGTCGGAACCGAGGAGCAACGTCTCCTTGAAGCCACCGTTCTCAGAAATCTCGAGCAGGTCCCCGGACTCCATCCCATTGCCATCACCTCCGAGAAAAATGTTGCCAACACTCCCCTCTCCGTTCCGGAACTTGCGCACCTCTCGGGATCGAACGACATCCTCATGATCAACATCCTTTCCCACACGATGAATGACCGGCGGATCATCGCCGGAAACTGCGCTGCGCCCCCCTGCCAGACAATCACCGTCCCGATGACGATCCGGACCAACACGATGCGCATCCATATCCTTTTTCTCCGGGCCTTCCCCTTCCATGTGGAACTCGACCGGAAGGTGACGGTCAGCAACACCTCGAAAAAAATTCCCTTTTCTCTCTTTCAGCGGCATTTCACCCCCCGGACGACCCTCAATCTCCACCTTTACGCCAAGATTGCCCAGCATATCCGGTATCTTTTCAGCACCCTCCGGCTGACTGTCAAGAGACCCTTCTATCCGTATGACACTCCCTCACAAAAGGCCTATCGGGCCCTTCAGGCCAAGAAGCCCGTTCTTGCGCTCTTCTTCCTGAACACGGAATTTGGACGTCTTAAACAGAAAAACAAACCGGTTCCCCCCAAGCTCTATGCAAACCTGGGAGTCACCTACGAAGCCCTGGGGATTTATTCCCAGGCCGACTATTATTACAGGAAGGCAGAAAAGCACATGAAATCGGAAACGCTCAAAAGGTTCTAGCGGCAGATGAAATCGATGATGGTCTACTTCATCGGCATCAACTTCTTCGAGAAAGGGGCGGTCAATGCTCAACATGCTCCTTGAGGACCAGGCAGGGGATGTGCTCAAGAAGTTCCGTTACGGGAGGAAAAAGTCCCTGAAGGAGGTCTCGGGGGCTTCAGGCCTTCCCGCTGACCTCCTTAGGAGCCTTGAGGCGGGGGAGATCGCCCCCGACCTGGCCCAGCTCGAGTCGCTGGGCCAGGCCCTGGGATTCGACGGGCCGGCCATGGCCGCTCTCCACCTCCATCCGGAAAATACTCCGGAGGTGCTTCCCCCCCCTCATTTTCTTCCGGTCAGGGAAAACTTTGGGGGATATGCCGTCTGGTGCACCCTTCTCCTCCATCCGGAGGACCCCCGCAGGGCCCTTCTCGTGGATACGGGAGGCGGAGGAGCTCTTCTACTCGGGACGATCAGGAGCCGGAATCTCCGGATCGAAGGAATTCTCCTGACCCATGGACATGGAGACCACGGAGGAGGATTTGAAGGAGCCGCCCCCGGACTTGATGTCCCTGTTCTCCTCTCCAGGCACGATCGTCCCCTCCTTCCGGAGGCGGGACTCTACCCGGGTCCCCTTCTCTCACCCTCCGAGGGTTGCCGGGAACTCAAAAAGAGAGGATGGCAGGTCGAGGTCACGGAAGCCCCCGGCCACACCCCGGGATCTGTGGCCTACAGCACCGGGGGCGGCCTTCTGGTCGGCGACACCATCTTCTGCGGATCAGCCGGACGATGCTATACCCCCGACGACTTTTCGGTCTTGCTCGACTCCATCCGCCGCCTGGTTTCGGGATACCCCCCGGAGACCGTCATCATCTCCGGCCATGGCCCCTTCACGACCATTGCCCGGGAGAAAATCCACAATCCCTTCGTCCGGGTCCGGGAGTCTATGGTCTGAAGGATCCCCCAAAAGCCCACAAAAAAGGGCCGGAAGCCCGTCTTTCGGCTCCCGGCCCCCGGAGGCCCTCCCAAGATGAGGGTCAGGGAAAAAGAACCGTCACCTCTTCCCCCGAATTCCGCACCTCGAAACAGGCGATCTTTTCACCCGGCCGCGTTGTACATTCTCCGGTCTTGAGGTCGAAGGTCCATCCGTGAAGCGGACAGGAGACCCTTTCTCCCCGGACAGTCCCGTCGGAGAGGTATCCCCCGCGGTGGGGACAACGGTTTTCGATCGCATGAAAATCTCCGTTGACCCGGAACAGGGCGATCTCCTGGCCGTCGGCCATGACGAGCTGCCCCTCGTTCTCCTTTGCGGAATATGTCACAGTCACACTTTTCATTGAACCTCCGGAATTGTCATATTAAGAGTAATGACCCGTCTCCCATGCTGCCGGAAGCCTTGGCTCCGGCAGGTCTTTTTCGATGATACCCTCCCTTTGTCCCCCCGCGCAAACAGAGGCCCGGGACTCCTTTGTTTTTTTCCGCCTGCCGGTGGTATGATCAGGGAAAACCTGATCCTGGTATCCCGCATTCCCAAGAAGGCGGGACCCCTGACAAGAGGCCGGCAGATCCCTGGTCCGGCCCGCAAAGACGATGAAGGACCCAACGAGTTTCATAAACCCAGAAAGGGAGCGGGAAGATCTCCGATGGACAGAGAAGAACAGCTCAACAAATATCTTGATGACCTGACCTTTGACAAGGACCCCATCGTGGGGGAGATCGCCCTTCTGACCAAGCAGCACGGACGCTTCCATCCCGGCCGGTCGGGAGGACTTCTCATGGCCATTCTGGCCACCACGGCCCGGATGGACCATGTCTTCGAATGGACGGCCGGCTACGGGTCGACTACCATCTGGCTCGCCAAGTCCCTTCCCGAGACGACCACTCATTCCATCGGAACTGTGAGCGATGAGAACCTCCGTCTGATCTCGAACTATTTAAAGCGCGCCGGCCTCTCCGGCCGGATCAGTGTCTCGAAGAGCCAGGGTCCTGACCATCTGATGGCCCAGGAAGCTCCCCAGAACCTTATCGTTCTTGACCTGCAACAGGAACGCACCAAGCTCGCGGACTGGTGGGTGGCGATCGAGAAAAAGCTTGCCCCGGGCGGGATGCTCATCTCCCTCGGGATGATGCCGCCGGAGTCGGGCGCACAATCCCGTTCCCTTCTTGCCTCCTCGATCGAAGCCTTCAACCACAAGATCCTCGGAAATCCGAACTTCCTCACGACCATTCTTCCCGTCTCCGAGGGAATGCTGGTCGCAAGCCGGCTTTCCTGAAGGGATCCCCATGGAATCCCAGGCCAGGCTGATCATTGCCTCGGGTGAACAGAGCCCCGATCTCTATTACCGGACAGGATTCCTGACGCCCGATCCCTATATCTATGCCGAGATCGGAAACGAAAGCTTCATGCTTCTCTCGGATCTCGAGCGGGACCGGGCCAGAAAGGAGGGAAGGGCGACCCACATTCTCTCGACCTCGGAATGGGAGGAGCAGGCGAGGAAGGAAGGAAAAAGGGGACTTTCCGGAATTGCGGCCCTCTTTCTCAAGAGCCGGGGCATCACTACACTCACCGTCCCGTACGACTTCCCCTTCGGCCTCGCCAGAAATCTCCAGTCGGAGGGATTTTCCGTCTCGCCCGCCGAGGGATCCTTTACTCCCCAGAGGGCCCTCAAGTCCCGGGAAGAGGCGGACAAGATCCGGAAGGTCCAGGAGGGGGTCGAGCAGGCGCTCCGGACCGTCGCTGGACTTTTGAGAAAGGCCTCTGTCCGGGAGGGATGGATCCATCTCGAAGGGACCCGGCTGACCTCCGAAAAGGTCAAGTTCATCCTGAAGCAGGAGCTTCTCGAACACAATCTCATCGGCCAGCACACCATCGTGGCCGGAGGAGAGCAGGCCTGCGACCCCCATAACGAAGGATCAGGGCCCCTTCCGGCCCACCTGCCCATCGTCTTCGACATCTTTCCCTTCTCCGAGGAGACCCGCTACTTTGCCGACATGACCCGGACCCTTTTCAAGGGAGAGGTGGCCTCCCAGCACCGGGCCCTTTACGAAGCCGTCCTCTCGGCCCAGGAACGGGCGATCGCAAAGGCGGCTCCCGGGGTCGATTCCTCCCTCCTGCACCAGGCGGTCGAGGAACGATTCGCCGAACTGGGATACAAGACGGGGGAGGTCGATGGCCGCATGGAAGGGTTTTTCCACGGAACGGGCCATGGCGTTGGCCTTGAGATCCATGAGGCTCCCCGCGTCGGAAAAACCGGCGTCCCCCTTCTTCCCGGCCATGTCATCACTGTGGAGCCTGGCCTTTACTACCCCCGGCTCTCCGGCGGGGTCCGCATTGAGGATATGCTCTACATCACGGAGTCGGGAGCCGAAAACCTCACGACCTATCCCAAGGACTGGTCGTCGGTCGCGATCCCCTGATGGCCTCCCATCTCCTTGTGGGCTCCGGCGGGGAGACCGGCAGGGAGCTGGCCAAAAGGCTTTCGCAGGGCGGGGAGAAGGTTTTTGTCACCACGCACCGCCAACCCCCTCCCGACCTCGCCCCCGTCCGCTTTCTCCCGTGGGACTTCGAGGCCCCGGAGACGTCCCTTCCGGACCTTGACCGGGCCCTGGGAGAGGCGTCCCTTTCGAGCCTCTCTCTCTTCGCCCATCCCCCCTTCCGTCGAAATTCCGTACTCCCCCTTCCCTCCATTTCTTCCCTGATCCTTCTTCTCGATCATTTTGCTCCCCGACTTGCTCCCGGGACTCCCGTCGTCTTCTTTCCCTCCCTCTCCCGCCACAGGGCCGACGGCTACCTTTCCGCCCGTCTCTGGATCGGGTCCCTCCAAGGGCTCTTCGGGGAGTGGAGCCGGAACCGCCACGGCCTCCTCGTGACAGGGATCGAAACCCTCATCACCCCCGACCGGACCACCCCCCATCTGACTTCTGAGATGGTGGAGCGGATCTCCGGGCGCACCGCCCGCGGTCGTCTTGCCACCGCCCTTGAGATCGCCGACTTTGCCCTCTGGCTGATCCACTCCCGAAGTCCCCTCTTCCATGGCCAGATCCTCCAGACGGAGGGAGGTCCGTACTTCTAGGCTCCGGAAACACCCGGGCTTTTGGACTTGACCCCGCTTTCATTTTTCCCCAGGATGGATGCATCAAAACGACATACCGCCGGGATTTCCCCCAAACAAAGGAGTGTCCGATGATGAAAGCCGTCCAGGCCCAGGCCAAGGGCCAGCCATTTGTTCAAAGAGAGCTTCCCGAACCCCATCCCGGGGCAGGCGAGGTCCGGATCCGGGTTCTGGCCTGCGGGGTCTGCCACAGCGACATGTTTGTCCGGGAGGGGCTCTTCCCCGGAATTTCCTATCCAAGGATTCCGGGCCACGAAGTGGTGGGGGTGATCGACGAAACCGGAGAGGGAGTCCGGGAATTTCGCCCGGGAGAAACGGTGGGGGTCGGCTGGCACGGGGGACACTGCTTCACCTGTCCGGCCTGCCGGGCCGGCGACTTCATTCTCTGCTCCCGGGGCCGGATCACAGGGATTTCGATGGACGGAGGGTACGCCCAGTTCATGGTGGCTCCCGACCACGCCCTGGCCCGGGTTCCGGAGGGAATGGATCCCGCCCAGGCCGCCCCTCTCCTCTGCGCCGGTGTCACGACCTTCAACAGCCTTCGCCATGCCGGGGCCCGTCCGGGGGATCTGGTCGGGGTCCTGGGGGTGGGAGGGCTGGGCCATCTGGCCATCCAGTTCGCCCACAAGATGGGATACCGGACGGTCGCCCTCTCTTCCGGGCCTGACAAAGCCGATCTGGCCCGATCTCTGGGAGCCCACGAAGTGATCGACATGAAGGCGCAGAATCCTGCGGAGACCCTCATGAAAATGGGAGGAGCCCGCGTCATCCTTGCCACCGCCCCCAACAGCGCCGTCATCAGCCAACTGGTCGAAGGCCTCGGACGAAACGGAAAGATGCTCCTTCTGGGAGCCGACATCGAACCGATGAAGATCTCTCCCCTGCAGCTTATCGGGGCGAGAAAAACTCTGGCGGGATGGCCGTCGGGAGACGCCCTTGATTCGGAGGAGACGCTCGCCTTTGCCAAACAGGCCGGGATCAGGCCCATGGTGGAATGCTATCCCCTGGAAAAGGCCGAGGAAGCGTATCATGTCATGATCGAAAACCGGGCACGGTTCCGGGTCGTCCTGACCATGGTTTGAACCAACAATGATTTTTTCTTGGGCGGGGAGGATTCGTCTGCCAGGTCTCCGGAGCCTCCGGGTTACGGGTCTTATCCCGGCAACCGAAGATCCCTTGCGGATATTGGACACCCTGATCGGACCACGGATTTCGCACTGATCAGAAGGGGTGAATTCCGCTAGGGAGGGGTTCCTCCCGTCCCTAGCGTTTTAGGATTCTGGATCCCCGGTATCCAGTGTCCTTTTCACCGGTCCCGCATCCTCCCGGGACGGTCTCTGTCCAAATCGGGCCTCAAGAAGAAGGTGAAGAGGAGATTCGCCTTGGGTTGTGAGGGATAACCTGGTTT
>DAIBTC010000007.1 GCA_027415345.1 Nitrospirota bacterium | reverse complement strand
CTGGGGTTCTGTTCGCGGAGAAAGTCCATACGCCGCTTTCGTGTTCTAAATTCGCGCACAGGGGTGAGCCTGTGCGGGGGAAAATGGGATGAGGCGTGCGAGATGACGCTATCGGTAACGGCTTGCCTCCAGGCAATTTCGGAAAAGCGGTTTTGACGTCAAGGAAGACCGCATTGAAGGTAGAGCGCCCACTGGAATTGCCAGGACCGCCCAAGAACTACGGGGTCGACATCAACACACTTAATTGAACTGTTAGAATCCGGTGGGCTGTGACCTATCAAACACTCTCCAATCCGGAAACCCGAAATTTCCTTAGAACCTTTACGGGTCATTTTAAGGTGGTATCTTTAAATTAAAGAAATGAATTGATTTGACCGAAAAGTGAAGAGAGGGGGAAGAGAGGAGTGGTAATGTCGAGGGTTCTTGTTTCTCTCAGTCATAAATCTCTTTGCGGTCGGATCTTCTTTTTCCTTTCTGTTCTGTTCCTGGTTATCTTCCTTGTCTCGCTCTGTCTCCTGACTCGCCGTTATTTTCATTTGGGCCCCACCCCCCAGAATCCCCGTTTCTTCCTCCATCCATAAGCGGTCTCTCCCTTCCTTCCCCCTCGACTTTGGGAGGGATGGTACCTCCCGGCAAAGGATGCTATCCTCGAACTGATTTTCCCTGAAGGTCCCATAGGGCGAACAGGATTTGGAGGTTCGGGTATTCACTGTCAGGGGGAGAAGATTTTCCCGTTCGGGACTCACTCCCAAAAAGGAAGGCTCTGCCAGGAAGATCAGGTGGCTGGCGGTCCTTGGAAGAGAGGCTGTCGCAGAAAAATGACTTTAGATCTCCCGGAGGGGGAAGGTCTTTCCCTGTCCTCCGACCCTTCTTCTGAAAATTTCTCTCTCAAAGAAATCCAGCACCGGCTTCGGGCCCGGGCCGACCTTTTTCTGGAGACGTCGGTGGACGGGATCCATATTCTGGACAGAAACGGTGTCCTTGTCGATCTTTGTGATTCCTTCGCCCATTCCCTGGGATATTCGAGGCAGGAGCTGGAAGGTCGCCATGTCTCCGCCTGGGATGCCCGTTGGTCAGTGGCCGAGCTCTCCGAGATCGTGAGGATCAATACCACCCTCCCGCAGGGAGAGATCGCAACCTTCGAATCCATTCACCGCAGAAAGGACGGATCCCTCGTTCCCGTCGAGATCCGGAGCCGCTCTCTCTGGATGGAGGGAGAGGTCTACCTTTTCAACTCTGCCCGTGACATCTCCGATCAGAAAATTTCGCAAGCCCGTATCAGGAGTCTCTCTGAACAGAAGATCCTTTTGGTCCTGGCAGGAGCCGCCGCGTGGGAGTCCTCGGATGAACAGCTCTTCCTTCAGACTCTCTGCGATCTCTGTGTTCGCCATGGAGAGATGGCGCTGGCCTGGATCGGATCTCCGGATTCCGACGGAAATTTTGTCATAAAGGGGGCGGCCGGAGTTCTGGGTTACATGGACGGCCTTCGTATCTCTTGTCAGGGCGGGATTCCGGAGGGGGAAGGACCGACGGGCCGTTCCTACCGGGAGGGACGTCCCTTTTTCAACAACAACTTTTCCGAACCCATTCTTGCCCCTTGGACGGGTCGGGGCCGGCGGTGGGGTCTTGGCTCCAATGCAGCCCTTCCCATCGAGAAACGGGGGGAGACCTGGGGAGTCCTTACGATTTACCACCGGGATCCCGATGCCTTTCGGCCGGAGGTCCAAGATCTTTTCAGGGAGCTGGCCAGAACCATTTCCCGAGGCCTTGACCATATCGAGGTCCGCCGGGCCGAGAAGGAGATGGCCACCCTCCAGGAAGCTCTTCTGGACAATACCCTGGCGGGAATTGCCCTTGTCCGGGGAGACCGGTTCAAGATGGCGAATGCCCGTTTTCTCAAGATCTTCGGGTATGAGGAACGGGATTTGGGCGGGGCTCCCGTCCATCCTTTCTTGCCGCGACCCGGGGACCTCCATAGGGTGCTGTCGCATGAGGAGACCGGTTCGACGGAGGAGCTCCTCCTCCCCGACATTCCGGCACGCCGAAGGGAGGGGGAGGAGTTTTTTGTCGACCTCTCCGTTCACCCTCTCCCCGGGACCAACACGATGGTCTGGACGGTGGTGGATGTCAGCGAACGGCATCATCTCCAGGAAAGAAACACCCGTATTTCGCGCTTCAATCTCATGCTGGCCCGTGCCAACCATGCCATTGCAACGCTGTCAGACGAGGAAGCCCTTTTGCGAGAGCTGTGCGAGCTTGGCGTCAGGACGGGGGATCTGGAGCTGGCCTGCATCGGAACTCCTGATGAGGAGGGATGGATCCGGATTCTTGCCGCCTCCGGAAAGCGGGAATTTCTGGAGGGAGTCCGATTCTCAGTCCGGGAAGAGCACCCCGAAGGACGGGGCGCTGTTGGGCTGGCTTTCCGGACGGGCCTCTCCCAGTTCAACGAAACCTTTGCCTCCACATCTTTCTGGAAGGACAGGGCCCGATCTTTCGGCTTTCGTTCGGGGGGCGTCCTGCCCGTTCTGAGAAACGGAAAACCCTGGGGAGTCTTCATTGTCTATTACCGCCAGGAAAGGGTGCTTCTCGCGGATCTCAAGATCATTCTCGAGGAGCTGGTCAACAATGTTTCCCGGGGCCTCGATCTCATCGAACTGCAAGAATTCCGGTCCATCCTCTCCCGGGCTCTCGCCGTGGTTTCGGACGGGGCCGTGGTCACGGGAAGGGACCGGAGAGTCCTCTTTTTAAACAGGGCCTTCACGGAGATTACGGGATATGGGGCCGAAGAACTGTCTGGCCAGGACTGCCGGAGACTTCTGGGTCCCGGAAGCGACCCGGCCGTCATCCTGGAGATGGAAAAGGCCGTGGCCTCCGGGCAGGCCTTTAAAGGAGAGATTCTCCATTACCGGAAAGACGGGAAGGCCTTCTGGAACCAGATCTCGATCACACCCATCAGAAATGAGTCCGGAAAACTCACCCACTTCGTCGAAATTCATCGGGATGTGACCCAAATCCGGCAAATGGCTGAACGTCTGGCCTTCGAATCACGCCATGACGACCTGACGGGCCTGCCCAACCGGAGATCCCTGGAGTCCCACCTCGACCGTGTCCTGGCCCGGGCCATGAGACAGGGGACTTCCGTTGCTGTCGGGGTCCTCGACCTCAACAATTTCAAGCCCATCAACGATGATCATGGCCATGAGGCAGGGGATGCCCTTCTTCGGGATTTCTCCCAGAGAGTCCGGACCCGCCTTCGGGAAACCGACTTTCTGGCAAGACTGGGGGGGGACGAATTTGTCCTCGTGATCGAAGATCTTCCCAGGGGAATCCCGGACTCCCAGATCGGGATTCCCCTGGAGCGTCTCCATGAAGCGGTCGAGACCCCTTACACTCTCCCGAAGGGAGATCTGGCCAGTGTCGGAATGAGCCTGGGACTGGCCCTCTTTCCGGAGGATGGCACTCAGGGGGACGAGCTGATTCGAAAGGCCGACCTTTCCATGTATGGGGTGAAGGACAGAAAGCTCCGGGGAGGCTCCTGGTGGCAGAGGGGTGTCTCTCCTGAGACGCCGGGACCCGAGCGATCCTTCGACCCCTTCGGCCCGGAAACCCTTTTTCTGCTGGAGCATCACAAGATGGAGCTCCAGAGGCTCCAGGAATATTTTGTCGAAGATTTTACCAGGGTGCTTTCCGATATGCCCGAAGCCCGGGGCCTTCTTGGAAGTCTGTCGAAAGGGGAGGTGGACTCATTGAAGGAACGTCAGGTGGCCTACCTTTCCTCCCTGCTTCTTCCCCGTGCGGATGGAGGGCAGGGGGTGGACCTGTCACGCCACCTGGGAGAGGTTCATGCGCTGACCGGGGTCCCGGATACTCTCCTTCTCAGATCGAAATTCCATTATTCAAGGCTTCTCTTCGAGCACCTGAACCGGTCGCGCCTTTCCGTCCGTGACCGCCTCCAGCTTTATCTCGCCATCGAGGTGCGCCTCGACAGGGATCTTGAAGTCCAGCTCGATTCCGCAAAGTCGACGATCGACAGGTACTTTGAAACACTCTCCCATCCCGTGCCCCCCTTAGCGGGAGAGGCGGATAAACTGGGAGCTGACATGGAACGTCTGTCCAGACTTCCAGGAATCAGCGCGGTCCTTTATGGGACATGCCCGCCTTCGGGATTTCTCCGGATCCATTCTGCCTCCGGAGACTGGGGGGAGAAATGCCGGCCCCTGTGGGACGAAGGGGAAGAGGGTTCGGCCATTGTGACCGGATCCTTTCCTGGGAAAGGCGTCGTGGTCGAGGCTGTGAAATCCGGGGAATGCCGGTCGGGAACGGTCCGGTTCCCAGGCTCCGGGACTCTGTCCGAAGAGACCCTGGCAAAGGGTCTGCCTGTGCGTTCCATCCTGGCCTTGCCCCTTCAAAACCTGGCCGGAGAGGGGGAAGGTGTTCTGGTTCTTCTCGGAAGATATCCAAACCAGTTCGCCTCCCCCTGGATGCAGCGCTTTGCCAATGCCCTTCTTAGCCGTTGGGTCCAGAAGGAGAGCCGGAATCCGAAAGAAGGATTCTTTGTCTTCTAATTTCCTGGCCTTCGCTCCCGGGTGGTCATGAAGAGTGTCTCCAGGAAAAAGTCGGCAGCCGGAGAGAGCTTCCGGTTTGGTATGAAGACCCAGAGATCCCGGACCGGCTGGAAGTCGACCACGGGGACGGTCCGTATTCTCCCGGTATCCTCGGGACGGATCGAAAGGCCGGAAATGAAGGCGATGCCGGTTCCAAGGGCCACGAGATCCTTGATGGCCTCCGGGTTGTCGACAGTCATGATCACCTGGAAAAAGTCGGGAGAAAATCCTTTCTCGATCAGTTCCTTTTCGATGACCTGACGGGTTCCGGAACCGGGTTCGCGGCCGATGGCGGGAAACTGGCCGAGTTCGGAAAGGGGAACGGGATCCGTCCTCAAGATCTTAGGCAGGGAGACCGAGTCGATCAGGACGAGGCGGTCATGCTGGAGGAAGGAGCGCTCCAGCGAAAGCCCCTGCGTTTTTGTCGGCTCGCCTTCGATCAGTCCCAGGTCGATTTCCGATGTCTTGAGGTCGTGGAGAATCTGGTGGGTGTTCCGAACGGCCAGACTCCCCGTGATCCGGGGATGGGCGCGGTGGAAGGCCGCAAGCACAGGAGGCAGGAGGTAGGTCCCGATCGTCATCGAGGCTCCGAGCCTCAGATGCCCCTGGGGGCCTCCCGCGCAGGGGGCCACGGCCTCCCTGGCCTCGTCCATCTGCCGGGTGATGGATACGGCCAGGGGAAGAAGACGCCGTCCGGCCTCAGTCAATAGAACCTTTTTCCCTGTCCTTTCGAAAAGGGAGACTCCGAGATCCTTCTCCAGGGTCTTGATCTGGAGACTGATGGCGGGCTGGGTCAAAAACAGGACTTCTCCTGCCTGTGTAAAGCTTTGATGTTCCGCAACCTTGAGAAAGATCCGCAACTGGTCATTTGTCACATGAAATCCCCGCGTTCGCTCCCAGTCTCGGAGGGTTCGGGACAGTTTAGCATGAGGGGATGATTTTCAGAAAATTGGCCCGAAGATCTCCCGTCATATTCACAGAACTTGAAAGACGCCAACATTTCCGGGAAAAGAGATCTGGACAGGATGCCGGCAATCCGGGCCATGGGAGGTCGAAACCTGCTCCTCTCCGATCTCTTGACCTTCATGAGGGAGAGGGTTTTTTCGTTTGTCCTCCGCCTTTTTCCGCTTTTCCTTCCGGAGTGTGGTCGAATCGGACAGGGATGCCGCGCACCGTCGTGCATGTCAGGGTATAGACATTGTAGAGGGGGAAGAAGTTATAGAGGGAGGTCGATGTGGTGACATGGACAAGGCCGTCGGCATGGAGCGCGGGATTTTTCTTGAAGGCGTCTTTCATGGCCGTTTCGAGGTCCGAGTCTCCCCACGGGACCAGGCCCAGAATGAAGTGACGGCAGGCTGTTCCCTCGATCTGGCCTCCGACCCGATGGAACTTGTGGGAATCGTGGGGGCCAAGATCCGCCTCCGTTTCGCTGTTTGAAAGGAGACCGATCGACCCGGTCGAGGTGCACCCGGCCGTCAAGAAGAAGCCCAGCGCGAAGAGGGCAAGAAGGGGGGCCCTTTGGCTCATTTTCACGAATTCCTCCTGGTCAAGACTGTCTTTGTGTGAGATCCGGGTCATCCGATTCGGCGGGATCACCGATCTTCCGTCCGTTCCTTTGGTCCAGAAGGGGAGGAAAAGATCAGTGACGGGGAGCCTTTCCCTGCCGTCGCTGGGTTTTTCCGTTGGCCGAGATATCGCTCTGGGGACCTTTCGTGTCGTGAAGCATGGTGGTGGCGACAGGGGGCCCGGCAATCGAGGAATGGTTGTTCTGTTTGTAGGCATACGGGGTAAATCCTCCACCGCAGCAGCAGGTGCACTCGGGGACATAGGCCGGACCATAGATTCCCCCTCCCCCTCCGCATCCTCCGAGGGAGAGAAGGATCGGAACGATCCACAGGGGCCATCCGGAAAGTCTCCGGTGTCCAGGTTGCAGTGGCATGGGACCTCCCGGGAGCGCTTGGTGTGGAGGACCAGGGTAAAAACTGCAAGAATATTCCCTAATGTGAAAATTTATTAAGATATTGAATACAAAAGATATTTTAAATGTTACCATGGGGGGATCCCCACTGTCCATCCCGCCAGGGGAACTTTCGAAAAATGCTGGAAATGAGAGGCTTTCTTGATTTTAAGGCTCGCCGGTCTTAAGATGGAGATATAAACATGTGGGACAATAAAACCGGGACAGGCTTCCAGGGGAGGCGGTCCCGGTTTCGAGTCTTCAGATCTGACTGGCAAGCCGCTCCCGGATCGGGAGACGGATGAAAGGAGTTTTGATGGAACCCGTTCTGTTTTCAGGCCCCGTTGTCGAAGGAAGGCGGACAGCCGCTTCGCTGAACCGATTCATGATGAAGGTCTATGGTCTTCTGGCCTTCATGTTTCTGGCGTCCGGGGTGGGCGCACTCTGGGGGATGGGAAACGGTCTCAGGATCGTGGGTCCCCATCCCATCATTCTGGCGATCGCCATGTTCGGAACGCTTTTTCTCCTGATGGCGGTCCAGAAGGTTCCGGGCGTCAACCTGGTCGTGACGGCCTTTTTCGCAAGCTTGATGGGAGCCTCCCTCGGTCCCCTGCTTTTTGCCATTCTCCGCTCGCCGGGAGGGGCCGCGATTGTCTCAGACGCCCTCTTCCTCACGATGGCGATCTTTTTTGCCCTGACGCTCTATGCCATTGTTTCAGGAAAGAGCTTTTCCTTCATGGGAAGCTTTCTTTTCACGGGGCTGATCATTGTGGTCATCCTTTCGGTCGTCCAGATATTTTTTCACCCGCCCCTTTTCCAGGCCGTGGTTTCGGGAGTCGCCTCCCTGCTTTTTTCGGGATTGATTCTCTTCGACACAAGCCGGATCCTGGAGTCGACAGAAGAGGAGCTGACCCCTGTCATGGCGGTCGTCTCCCTCTATCTCGATGTCTTCAACCTCTTCGTCAGTCTTTTGAGGCTGCTGGAGATTTTTCGGGGCGAGGAGTGATTCCCGCCCCCGTTTTCCAACACGCAAGGAGCCCTCATGCTTAAGGAAAGCCGCTGGATCTGGATGGACGACAGGATGGTGCCATGGCAGGACGCCAACGTCCATGTTCTGACCCATTCCCTTCATTACGGGATGGCGGTCTTTGAAGGGGTTCGGGCCTACAAGGGAAGGGAAGGAACCCATATATTCCGCCTCGAGGAGCACACCGAACGTCTTCTGAATTCGGCCAGGGTGATGCAGATGGCCTCTGCCCTCTCCCTCAAGGAGGTCATGGACGCCACCTGCCGGGTTGTGGCCGAAAATGGCCTCGAGTCCTGCTACATCCGGCCGATCATCTTCATCGGATACGGAGATATGGGCATCTATGCCAGGAAAAATCCCGTGAGGTTGTCCATCGCCGCCTGGGAGTGGGGAACCTATTTGGGAGAGGAGGGTCTCTCCCGGGGAATCCGCGCCAAGGTCAGCTCCTATACCCGTTTCGGAGTCAACAATTTTCTGGCCCGCGCCAAGGTTTCGGCCCATTATGTGAATTCCCAGCTTGCAAAATGGGAGGTGAAGGGGGCTGGCTATGATGAGGCCATCCTTCTGGACAGCGACGGAATGGTGGCCGAAGGGCCCGGAGAAAATATCTTCATCGTGAAGAAGGGAGTGCTCAAGACCCCCCCTCTCCGCTCTGTCCTTGATGGTATTACACGACATTCGGTCATGACCCTGGCCCGCGAAGAAGGGATCCCCGTGGTGGAGGAGGCCTTGACCCGGGATGATCTCTACCTGGCGGACGAGGCTTTTTTTACCGGAACGGCCGCCGAACTGACTCCGATCCGGGAAATAGACGACAGGCCGATCGGATCCGGCAAGCCGGGTTCCCTAACCCAGCGCCTTCAGTCCCTGTTCTTCGATATCGCACGAGGCAATACTCCTCGCCATCCCGAATGGCGGACAACCGTCATTCCGAAACTGGTTCCCTGAAGGGGGTCCCTTTCACCGGAAGGGGCCCTGCATCGTTGTCCGCCTCTGCCGGATCTTTAAATGAAAGGAAAATTGCCACGGCTGCCCTCCAAAAGACCAAAGGCAAGCCGTCCTCTCCCGAATGGGTGCGCTCCCTACCGGAGCGCACCCTCATTCTTCTGGACGGATTCGGATACATTTTCAGAGCCTATTACAGCCGGGTCAGTTTTGTCTCCCGAACCGGGATCCCGACCGGAGCCTTCACGGTCTTCGGAAACATGCTCCTCTCCCTCCTGAACCTTTTTGAGCCCCGATACCTGGCCGTTGTCTTCGAGAGCCGGACGGGGAATGTCCGCACGGAAATCCTCCCTGAACTCAAGGCCAACCGGACTCCCCCTCCGGATGATCTTCTCCGGCAGATTCCCCTGATCGAATCCTTGATCAGGGGCCTGGGGATTCCTCTCCTCTGGATCGACGGATACGAGGCCGACGACACCATTGCGGCCCTGGCCAAAAGGTGGCTTGCCGAACAGCCGGATTCGCACGTCCTGGTTCTTTCCACCGACAAGGACCTTCTGGCCATCGTCTCCGATCGTCTCCAGGTGTATGATCCCATGCTTCAGAAGCTTTTCGGGCCCAGGGAGGTCAGGGAAAAGTGGGGAGTGGATCCGGACCAGATCTCTGATCTTCTCGCCCTCACCGGAGACAGTGTCGACAATATCGCAGGGGTCCCCGGAGTCGGCCCGAAAACCGCCGCCTCCCTTCTTTCCGGAGGACTGCATGTCGAAGATCTGGTCACCCGTCCCGAGCGGGTCTTTCCGGAGCGCCTTCGTCCCAAAATCATCGAAAATCGGGAGCTGATCCTCAAAAACAAAAGCGTGACTGTCCTTCATGAGGGAATACCGGTCGATGCCTCTCCCGAAGCCCTGGCCATCGGGCCTCCCCATGAGGAGGATCTTCGACGCCTGGCCGAGTCTCTTGAAACTGCGACGCTTTTGTCCCGGATCCTTGCCTGGACCAGAAGACACTCCGGAGATCGTCCCGGCAAGGAGGAGCCTCTCTTGGCCCAATCGGCCGTTTCTCCCCCCCCATCCCCGGGGGTCGTCATCGACCCGGACTGGGGAACAGGCCTCTGGGACGGGACCTGCTGGCAATGGGCCCCGTCCGGAGAGGACTGTCGGGTGATCGAAGACTTTCACCGCTCCCGGACCCCTTTCTGGACCTCGAGCCTGACGGGGCTCTTGCGCGCATGTCCCGAACTTTGCGATGAGCCTCTTCCGGATTTCGACATGGAGCTGGCCGGCTACCTCCTTGATCCCGGACGTCGCGACTATCGTCTGGGCGCACTCAAAGACCAGCTCTTCCTTTCTGGGGATCCCGGGAATCCCGAGGAAAGAGGTTCTCTTGTCTTTTCCGTCCTGGATAAGCTCGAGCGGGAGATCGAGTCGCAGTCTCTTGGCTCTCTTCTCACAACCCTCGAGATTCCGGTTGCCCGGATTCTCGTCAAGATGGAACGGGCTGGTGTGATGGTCAGCCGCTCCCGGATTGGCGAGGTCCGGGCCACCATCGAGGGGAGGATCGGCGGTCTTGAGGAGGAAATCCACAAGGCTGCCGGCGGACCCTTTTCCATCCTGTCTCCGAAACAGGTGGGAGAGGTGCTCTTCGGGAAGCTGGGTCTTCCGGCTCCCAGAAAGGCCGGCAAAAAGGGGAGCGCCCCCTCCACCGACGAGGAGACTCTCCAGGCCCTCTCCCCCCTTCATCCCCTGCCGCGCCTCATCATGGAATATCGCCAGCTACGAAAGTTCCTGTCGACCTATATCGCCCCCATGGAGGAGGGAACGGGGCCGGACGGGCGCCTCCACGGCCAGTTCAATCAAACGGTGGCGGCCACGGGGCGCCTCTCCTCCTCGGGGCCCAATCTCCAGAACATCCCCGCAAAAACCGATCTGGGACTTCTGATCCGCCGATGCTTCGTCGCCCCCGAAGGGGCCCTTCTCCTGTCGGCCGACTATTCCCAGATCGAACTCAGGCTTCTCGCCCACCTGAGTCAGGATCCCTATCTTCTGCAGGCCTTTGCGGAGAACCAGGACATCCATTCCCGAACGGCCCTGCTCCTCTTCGGGGAGCCGGTCACTCCGGAAAAGAGAAGGCGTGCCAAAACCTTCAATTTCGGGATCCTTTACGGGATGTCCTCTTTCAGTCTGGCCCAGGATCTGGGAATTGCTCCCACGGAGGCCCAGGAGATCATAGACCGGTACTTCCGGGTCTTTTCCCGCGTCGGTCCCTATTTCGAACAGATCCGGAAGGAGGCGGAAAAGACCGGTCGCATCTCGACCATTCTGGGCCGGATCCGGCCCATCCCCGAAATCATGTCCGACAACCGGCGGATCCACGAATACGGAGAACGGATGGCAGTGAACTCGGTCCTGCAGGGATCGGCGGCCGATCTTGTCAAGAAGGCCATGGTCGACCTGGATACCCGCCTTGGAAGAGAGAAGGGAGGAAGCCGTCTCCTGATCCAGGTTCACGATGAACTTCTGCTCGAGGTTCCCAACGCCGAACTGGAAAGGGCGTCTGCCATTGTCCGGGAGTCCATGGAAGGAGCGGTCACCCTCTCCGTTCCCCTGATTGTCCGTCTCGGGACGGGCCGGGACTGGGTTGAAGCCCATCCTGTCTGATTCCAATCAAGGAGAGTATTGATGAACACCCGTCCGATTCTCGACAACATGAACCTCCCTCTTCTGGGTATGTCGCTGGCGGCCATTCTTGTGGCCTTTCTCTTTGCCGCCGTGGGCACGGCCTATGTTTTAAGGAGGGCCCGGGGAACCGTCCAGGAGCTGAAAATACGCCTTTGGGCGAAAATCGGGTGGGGATTTTTCGCCGTTTACGTCATCGCCTATATGGCCTATTTTTACAAGAAGGCCGAACCCGTGACCATTCCCTATCCCTTCACCGCCGGGGACAAGGCCCTGGCCAGTGGCCACTACAAGGAGGCCCTCGATGACTACAAGGCCGTTGTGGCTCGCTATCCCAACCTCGGGATGGCCCACTACAAGCTGGGAATGCTTCTCCGGGTGGTCAAGCAGGTCGACGGGTCGATCGCAGAGCTCAAAAAGGCCATCGCCCTCGACCCGAACCTTGCCCCGGCCTACTTTGCCCTGGGATCCATTCTCTGGACCCGCGGGACGGCCATGGATGCCATGCCCTATTTCGAAAAGGGTCTCACCCTCGATCCGAAGTCACCCCAGCGGCCATTCTTCCAGCAAATCATAGACCGGGCCAAGAAGGAAAAGGCCGGTCTCGTCAAGCCCGGATCGTCGGGTCGCCCCCATCTGTCTCCGGCCGGTCCCGGCGCACCGACCTCCGGGGGGCCAGCACCGGCTGCAGCCGGCCCGGGAGGAAAGACCCCGTGAACATGCCCTTTCGGACGAGAGTCACGATCCTGATCTTTGCCATTCCGGGGCTGGTGGACGAATACTGGCTCGGAAACCGCTTTCTCGATCTTCCGGAAACCCTCAGGAGACCGTCTCTCGTCTCAGTCGAGGTTGCCATGCTGCTCCTTCTCCTGGTGCTTGTCATGTGGAGCTTCACAGCCCGCAGGCTGACCTCCCGCTCGGCCGTTTTTCTTTTCACCTCGGCCATCCTGATGGGGGGCGGAGGAGCCCTGCGACTTCTGCTCGTTTTGGCCAATCCGACGGGCGACCCTCTGCTCAAGCCCCATCTGTTCGAGGTTGGAGGCCTTGTTTTTGCCGCCATGATGATCGGAATCGAAGGTCAGGCGGCCCGCCGATATTTCGAAAAGATGCGCAAATCCCGGGATGGGGAAGAGGGATCTCCCGCGTGATTACCGTAGGCCTCACGGGGGGGATTGCCTCGGGCAAATCCTTCGTCGGCTCCTTGATGAGGCGCAGGGGCATCCCCGTGATCGATGCCGACCAGCTGGCCCGGGAAGTGATCCGTCCGGGAACGGAGGGTTTCAGGCAAGTGATAGAAGCCTTTCCGGAGGTATTGGTCGACGGAGACATTGACAGGATCGTGCTGGGCCGGATCGTCTTCGCCGATCCCGGAAAGCGCCGCAATCTCGAGGAGATCATCCATCCCCGGGTTCATGCCGAATTTCTCCGGCAAAAGGCCCTTTATTCCGGCCAGCCCCTTGTCGTCTATGAGGTTCCCCTGTTGTTCGAGAGAGGGCTTGAACGGGAGATGGATGCGGTGATTGTCGTCGATGCGCCCGAGGAGCTCCAGAGGGAGCGCCTCATGCGTCGTTCGGGTCTTTCAATGGAGGAGGCGGACCGGCGGATCGCCTCCCAGATGAACCGCGCCGACCGATCGTCCCGGGCCGATTTCATCCTTTCCGGTCTTATGACCGAAGAGGAGACAGAACAGGCTCTCGATGAAGTTCTCCCCAGGATCATGAAGGCTTCGAAACTTCAGAAGAAAGGAAATGTCGAATGAAAGACCTTCGAAAGGCGGTATTTCCCCTTGCCGGTCACGGCACCCGATTCCTTCCGATGACGAAGGCCTCCCCCAAGGAGATGCTTCCCCTGGTCGACAAACCCGTCGTCCAGTATACCGTCGAGGAGGCGGTGGCTTCGGGGGTCAGTCAGATCATTATGGTGACCGGGCGGGGGAAAAGGGCGATCGAGGACCATTTCGACATCTCCTACGAACTCGAGGATGTCCTGCGCGAGAAGGGAAAGATGAAACTTCTCGAGGAGATTCGGCGGATCTCCTTCATGGCGGAGGTGGTCTATACCCGCCAGAAGGAATCCCTGGGGCTGGGGCATGCCGTTCTCTGCGCCAGAAATCTCGTGGGGGAGGAGCCGTTTGCCGTGGCTTTGGCCGATGAGGTGATCGATGCAAGCTGGCCTGCCCTGGCCCAGCTTCTTGATGTCGCCAGGGAATTCGAGGCTCCCGTGATTGGGGTCCAGGAGGTTCCGCGCGGCGAGGTCTCCCATTACGGAATCATCCGTGGCCAGGAGATCAGGGAAGGTCTCTTCCGTGTGGACTCCCTGGTTGAAAAACCCCGGGTGGAGGAGGCTCCGAGCCGATGGGCGGTGATTGGCCGGTACATCCTCACCCCGGACATCTTTTCGATCCTGGAAAACCAGAAGCCGGGTGTGGGGGGAGAGATCCAGCTGACCGATGCGCTGGTCACCCTGGCCTCCCACCGTCCACTTTACGCCGTCAGGATCGACGGGCGCCGGTATGATACGGGGGACAAGGGGGGATTTTTGAGGGCCACGGTCCGTTATGGTCTCAAGAACCCCGAACTCGGACCGGAATTCCGAAAATTTCTCATCGACCTCCTCGAACATCCGGAAGAGGCATGAAGGAAACTGATGGAGGCTGATCTCATAAGGGAGCTCTCCCTGATTCTCGCCGGAATCCCTTCCAAAGGGGTCCTGGCCGGAATTGGGGATGATGCCGCCCTCCTTTCTCCGCCTCCGGGGCGGAACCTTCTCGTCACCACCGACAGCCAGCGGGAAAATGTCCATTTCCGATGGGAGTGGACCGATCCGGAATCCGTGGGGTATCGCCTGGTGGCGGTCAATGTCAGCGATATCGCCTCCAAGGGGGGTTCCCCCTGGACGGGGGTCATTGCCGTCGGTCTTCCGTCCGATTACGATCCGGAGGTTTTGAGAGGGGTCTATCGTGGGATCGCGGAGGCCTGTCGGACCTATGGATTTTCTCTTGTCGGGGGAGACCTCTCGCGGGACCCCGGTCGATGGAATTTTGTCATGACCCTTCTCGGGACAGTTCCTGAAGGGATTTTCCCTTCGAGGTCGGGCCTCTCCGAGGGGGATGCCCTCTATCTTCTGGGTCGTCCGGGTCGGGCCCGGGCGGGTTTTTTGTCCCTTGCCAAGGATGTGAGGAACGAGGCTCTCGGTCCGGCGCGACTGGCCTTCCGTCGTCCGCGGGCGCTTCTGGCGGAGGGCCAGGCGCTCGCCCTCCGGCCGGAGGTGGTGGCGACCATCGACAGCTCCGACGGTCTGGAGCGGTCCCTGTCAGAGCTGTCGATGGCCTCCGGATTGTCCATCCGGGTTGAATCCCTCCCGGTGACAGAAGAAATCCGGAACTGGTCAGGACTCCTGGGCGAGGAGCCGGAGACCCTCGTCTGGACGGGAGGGGAAGACTACGATATCCTCCTGGGCGTCAGGAAGGAAGGGGAAGAGACTTTCCTTTCGTGGGCCCGGACCGAGCTTCTCAAGGGCTCCGAGGAAGGCCTCCACTACGTGGGGCGGGCGCAAAAAGCTCCCAGACCGGCCGTCGTATTTTCTGGCGATGCCGTGAAAATAGTCAAGGGGAGAGGTTTTGACCACACCGTCTCCTGACAAGAGTGCGCCGTCCGATAGAAGGGGGGAACCAGGCCCGGAGGGTTGGAAGAAGAAGGTCATTCACCTTCTCATCGGTTCGAACGATCCTCTGCGCGATGCCCTGTCATTTGCGACGGGTTTTGCCTCTGCCTTTCTTCCACCCTTCGGTTTCCACAGTATTCTCGTGGCCTTCCTGGCCTATGTCTTCCGGCTTTCTCTCCCGATTGGGCTTGTGGGGTCATGGACAAACAATCCCTGGACCTTCGTTCCTGTCTTTCTCCCCGCCTATCTGGCGGAAATCAAGATCGGGGCACTGATCCTCCATGTCCCGGTGCAGGTTCCCAACATCCGGGCCCTTTCGAAAATGCCAAAAGAGGCCATTCTGGCCCAGGTCAAGATTGTCCTCTATCCCTTTGTGGTCGGATCGGGTCTTTTTGCCCTGGGGGCCTTCCTTCTTTCATTCCCGACGGTCTACTTCTTGATCCGCTGGATCAAGGCGAGGAGGCACTCTTCTCCCCCATGATATCGATCCGGACGGAACGGCTCTGGGAGTGGCAGAGGGGGCTTTTTCGACGGCAGGCGGAAAATAGCCTGGCCTTTCGGTCTCCCCAGGAGAGGGCCCGAAGCTTTCGGGCCGGGATCCCCCGGGAGATGAGATAGCGCTTGACCGCAAGACTCCTTCTGAGGCCAAGTTTTTTGTTGTAGGCTTCAGAACCCGTGGGGTCGGTCGATCCGTGGAGAAACAGGGCGCGATAAGTCTTTCCTTTCAGCTCCCGAGCCAGTCTGTCGAGAACAACCTCGTCCCAGTAGGACAACCGTGAGCTGTTGAAAGAAAAGTAGACGGTTTTCTGGAGGGGGCCATGGGTTTTTTTGTGTGGGGCAGGGGGTGTGGGAGGAGCCGGAGGAGGAACCTCGGTATAGATGCGGTGGTTGTTTTCTGCCTCGGGGCCATGAATCCTCGGCCATTGGGATTCTCCTGCCGTGACGGAGACCCCCGGGAAACCATGGTCTGTTGTCGGTCCGGGAGCCATTGAGGCCATGGGGGGCCTGCTTGCACACCCGGCCGTCAAGGAAAACGCGAGAAGAAGGGTTACTGTGGCTCCCCCCATTCGAACGCGTTCAGACAGGCTTCTTGAAATTCCTGGGAAAAAGGTCATTCCGGGCTCCTTTGTCGGTATGGTTCCGGTCGCTGTTTAAAAGTCCGAAATTACGGGGGAATATAGCACGTCCGGAGGAAAGAGACAAAAAAAGACGGGGCCCGGAAGGGCTCCCGTCCTTGTGGAGCTGACAAAAAACGGTAAAGACGAATTACATGGTGATCTTCATGAAATGGGCAACCCGGTTCTTTGCCCAGCAGGATTCATTGTGGTCGGAGCAAATGGAATAGTCAGGAATCTCCCTCTTGCCATAGGAGACGATCCGGATCCTTCTTGAAGAGACTCCGAGCCTGATGAGGTAAATGCGGGCGGCCTTGGCACGCTTCTGACCGAGAACGATATTGTAGGCATCGGTTCCACGTTCGTCGGCATGGCCCGCAATGATGACCTTGACTCCGGAGTGGGCTTTGAGGATGGAGGCATCCTTCTTGAGGATGGCCCGGTCTTCGGAGGTCAGGATGGCCCGGTCGAAGCCGAAGCGGACATCTTTTTTAAGGGGGTCCATTTCGGAGACGGACTGGGAAGCCATGGAATTGTTTTCAGTGGCCGGAGCCGGAGCCGGAGCCGTGGCCTGGGTGCTCTCGGTGGATCCCGAGTTGGCACCACCGGAGGAGGCGCATCCCGCAAGGCCCAGAACGCCCGCAACGACCAAAGCCAGCAAACCCTTGGATTGACCGAATTTCATCAGAATCTCCTTCTTTCTTGATTTTTCGCCGCAGCGAATTTTTGATTGTCTGATCCATCCCCGGTGGGTCAGGATTCAGAGGTCCAATTGTTCCTTCTTAACGGATGTGAATGGCTGTCACGGCAATGGATTCATGAGTCCGGTGATAGCGGAGAACAACCCTCTGCCCCTTCTGGAGGGCGCTCATGCCGACCTTCTTCCGGCCCTTGAAAACGACGGTTCTAGAAGAAAGATCCCCGCCGAAGACGAATTCTGATTTTTTCCCGGCGTTCTTGACCACGGTGATGGTCATGGGAGAGGCGTTCATGTCGATGTGTGTGATGGATCCCACGAATACGGGGGCACCCTTGTGTGCAGTGCGCACATGCTTCTTGGCGACTTTCTTCTTGACGGCCTTCTTGGCGGCAGGTTTAGCTTGAGGCTTGGCCGGTGCCGTCTTCGCCGCTGGAGTCGCCGGTGCGGCGTTATCCGCCAGGGCAATTCCCATCGACAGCGGCGTGACCGTCCAGCCAAGGGCTGAAAGAAGCATGAGGCTCAGCAAACCTTTTTTTAAACCCTTCATTCATTCCTCCTTAAATGAGTTTGTCCTGATTGTCGTTTTTGCAAAGAAACCTGATGAAACGATAAATGGCAATCTTCCCCCCGGATCTGCCTCCTTTGCTTCCTTGCAAACTTTCCAGTGCCGGCGGAGTCCCTCTTGTTGTTGGCACTGATCGATGATGATGCCAGACGGGTCTCGGCTCATCAGCAACAAACGGTAACTGGGGACAGCGGCAGAATCAACCAAAACTTCTTAATGCGTGCAAACTGGTAAATTGTATTAAGATTCTTCGGGCATATCAAGTCCCTCTGAAAAAAATAACTTTTAACTCCTGGCTCCGTGTGGTAGGATATCAGGCCTGAACAATATCTGATCTGTAAGGAGGGAAGCTCCCCGGTGGGAGGTTCTGTCGATCGTGGCTGGAGAAAAGCTTGGAATTGCCTGAAAAAAAGAAAAGACGGCGGAGGCGGAAGCCCGGCGGGGGCACTCCTGCGGGCGAAATAAAATTCCCGGCCGGATCGCCCGAAGCCCTATCCTCCTGGGCCGAGAAGATTGTCGCGGAACTTGCCTCATCCCCTGAAACCCTTGTTTCTCTCGATCTTCTTCTTCGACGTCTGATTCCGAAGAAAAACCGCAACCTGAGAAAAATTGCCGAAGAAGAGCTTGAAGTCCTTGTGAGGGCCGGGTCAGTCCTGCGGCTTCCTGACGGGCGTCTTGCCGATCCCTCCCGCCTTCCCTCCCTTACGGGACGCCTCGAGGCGAACAGGGACGGCTACGGGTTTGTCATCGATCCGGAAGGGAAAAAGGATGTCTTTGTGCCGGCACATTTTCTTGCGGGCGCCATCGATGGAGACACGGTTGTCTGCCATGTCACGGGAGAGGATTCCAGAGGGCGACGGGAAGGTGTTGTATCGCATGTCCTGGCCCATGGGCGAACCGATTTTCCCGGTCTTCTCCTGAAAACGGACGGTGGACTGTTTGTCCGTCCGAGAGATGCAAGAATCCGACAGCTTTTCCGGGTCGAGGAGCCGATTCCACCCCTTCCCGAGGGAGACGGAGCGCTTGTGGTCCTTCATGTGACGGCCTATCCGGATGCGTCGGCCGTTCCTTCCGGCCGCATCGCCTCGGTCCTGGGAGTCGACGGTGACCCGGCCATCGACACCGATCTGGTCATCGCCTCCTTCGGGTTTCCCATAAGTTTTCCCCCGGAAGTGGAAGAGGCCGCCAATGAGCGGGCCGCCACCGTTCCGATCGTCCCGGACGGAGGGAGGGAAGACCTGCGCTCTCTCGAGATTGTCACCATCGACGGGGATTCAGCCAAGGATTTCGATGACGCAATCTCCCTGGTGCCCTCTCCCGACGGGACATGGACCCTGGGGATCCATATTGCCGATGTATCAACCTATGTCCTTCCGGGCTCTCCTCTTGACCGGGAAGCCTTTGACCGGGCCACGAGCGTCTACTTTCCGGACAGGGTTCTTCCGATGTTTCCTGAGGTTCTTTCAAACGGGGTCCTCTCCTTAAATCCTGACGAGGATCGTCTGGCCCGCTCCGTTTTCGCGAGGATCGACAGAAATGGCGAAGTCTCCTCCTGGTCGGTGACCCCGTCCGTCATCAGGAGCAGAAAACGCATGACCTACTCCGAGGTGCACCGGGCCCTCTCGGGCGACCCGTCGGAAGGTTACCGGTCCTGGGTACCCTTTCTGGAGCAGATGTGGGCTGTGGCGCAGCTTCTCCGGAAACGCCGGATGGCCAAGGGAAGTCTCGACTTCGATCTTCCCGAACCCGAAATCGTCCTGGATCTGAGGGGCGAGCCGGTCGACATCCTCCGCTCTCCCCGCTACCTGTCCCATCAGCTCATTGAAGAATTCATGCTCCTCGCGAATACTCTTGTGGCCCAACGATTGTCGGAGCGCCTGGGAACGGCGATCTTCCGAGTCCATGAATCCCCCGCTCCAGAGCGGATCGACAACCTTTACAAGTTTCTGGACTCCCTGGGAATCACCGTCGGTCGCCCCGATCCCGTGACGCCGAAGGACCTCTCCCTGATCCTCGAAAAGACCAAGGGAACCCCCGTCGAGCATCCGGTCCACTATGCCGTCCTCCGCTCCCTCAAGCAGGCCCGCTATGAGGAGAGACCGCTGGGACATTTCGGACTCGCCTTTTCCGATTACACCCATTTTACCTCCCCTATCCGGCGCTATCCCGACCTTGTGGTTCACCGGCTTCTGGCTCTCTCCTCCCCACAAGGGAAGGAGGCCCTTCTTCCGACCTCCCTCTCCCGGGTGGCCCAGCAATGTTCCGAGAAGGAGCGCAAGGCCACGGAAGCGGAACGGATGGCGATTGACTTCAAGAAGGTCCGGTTCATGTCCCGCCATCTCGGAGAGAGTTTCGACGGCCGAATCACCGGAGTCGCCTCCTACGGAATTTTTGTCGAGCTTGTCCCGTTCTTCGTGGAAGGACTGATTCCGATCAGTCAGCTTGGCCAAGACTATTATGTCTACAGGGAAGACCGGCACCAGATTCGCGGAGAAAGGACTGGGCGAACCTTTTCCGTGGGGGATGCCGTCCGGGTGACTGTCGCCAAGGTCGATTTCCAGAGGCTCAGGTGCGACTTTGTTCTCGAGGAGGAGGCCTCCAACCTTTCGGAGACCCGGGGACCCGGCAAAAAACGCCGATTTGAACGCCGGGGGCGGTAATCCCCGGGAGAGCCGGATGACCTAATTTGAAAGGGGAGACTGGGCGGCCTTGATCTCGTTTGCGGCGGTGGTGAGGTCTTCGCTGCTCTTGTCAAACATGTTCTTGGCCCAGACAGGATTCCCGATCTTCTGATATTCCTGGGCCGAGGAGAGCCGGCTTCTGGCCGCATCGATGTACTTCATTGCGGCGACAATATGGTTTTGAAGATCCGCTTCCTTCTTGGCGGATTTTTCGGAGTTCTGGGCCGAAGCACGATAGTTGTAGGCGGCGTTCTGGTGATTGCCGATGAGGGCATTGGTCTGGGCGCAGGCTGAAAGTCCGAGAAAAGAAAGTCCAAAGAAGGCGAGGATCAATCGCCCACCACCGGCTCGGGGGGAGAGGGATGCGGAATCGACCGGGAAAATTGGGTCCATGGAATCCTCCAGTTTTTTTGTTGTCAGGAAAAATCGTTCGAAAATTCCAAGTTCTTGCGGGATAGTCTTACCACAACGACAGGACAGGGTTCAATACTGGTGATGAAAACAGTGCCGGAAACTGGGAAGAGGAGGACGTTTTCTATCAATCCCGCACAGGAACGTCTTTCCTATCTCCTCTTCGGAACTCTTGCATTTGGCCTTCTAGTGCTTCTTGCCTCCTGCTCCTCCCTTTCCCCGACCCTCCCCTCCGTTTCTGAGCCCGGATCCCTTTATCGCACCTCGATGATGGATGCCGCGGTCTACCGCCATCTTCAGGTCTCCCCGATCGAGTGTACCACCCGCTACCTGAATGTGCGGGCGGTGGCGGTGGGACAAGGGAAAAAAAGTCGGCCGTCCCTGCGTCTCAGGATCGAAAAAAACTGGCCCCCCGGATTTGATCTCTCCAGAAAGTCGGCCGTCCTTCCTCTTTCGGCCATCATCGAAACCCGCAGGGACGGCCATTGGTCGCGGCGGACCGTCCGGGGATTTGTCGAGTTTCGCGACCTCTCGGCCTGCCGGATCCGGAGGGCCGCCTTCGTGCCGTCGGACGATGCCTCGGTCCTGGAGCCTCCCCTCTGGATCCTGGATGTGGCCCCTCCCCCCCGGGACTTCTGGATCCCCCGGCTGGTCCTGCTCAATGCCTACCGATCCCTCCTCAACGAAACCATCTCTGTTGTGGGGCCGGTGCCATTCCAGACCCCCGAACGGTTATACCATCCCGTTTCCCTGGTCAACGGCGTTGTCCAGAGAAAGGACCTTTTGCGGGGGGTATCGCCTCCGGACTTTTTCGGGAGCCTCCGGGCCACCCTTTGGTTGAAAGGAAAAGGTCAGGAACTTAAAATAATAGGAAGGGGCGATTCGGGGCTCTTTGAGCTTAGGTCGGACCATACGCGGGGAGTGGGAATCTTTCTTCCCTACCCCAAGCCCTTCTATCGCTATCCGGCGAAGAGCTACCGGATGGCCCTGGCAGGAAGTCTTCTTGTGGACGGTCCCTTTGCCTTTGAAGGGAAGGTCGCCTTCGACCGGCCCTCCCAGACCGTGGCCCTGGCCGGGAGAATCAACGAAGCCGGATCGGTCGTCTCCGATTTCCAGGTCCAGGTTCCCTACAATACGGGGGAGTCCTCCCGCTTTGGCATACCCGGTGAGGTCGATTTCAGCTTTTCCTTCAACCATCGCAGGATTGATCTCGTCATGTTGCCAGATGCCAACCGAAGGGTTTACTGGCTGGGGGCCCTGAACCAGAATCTTTTGGGAATGGCCGATCCCACATGATGAAAGGGGAGGTGATTTTTGGACAATGACAGCGGGGGAAAAAAGCCGGATTCCGGGAAGGGCGACCCCGATTCCCTCGATTTTACACCACGGAGGGCGAAAATTCTCGGAATCTTCTTCCGGATTTTCACAATCCTTGAGTTCGGCTTCCTGGGATTCATCATTTTTGATCTATTCAGGAAATATGTCATTACCGGAAACCTGGACTGGTGGAAAAAATGACCGGACTCGGGAGGGGGCGGCTCGTGAAGCTCCTTCTCACACTGCTCCCAGTCCTTCTGGTGACAGGAGGATGTGACGTATTCAATCCTCCGACATTTACCCGGCGTCAGCTTTCCGGAACCGACACGACACTCACCTACAGTGCCATCCTGCACAATTACCGCAATCTCCAGGGCCAGAAGGTCGTCGTCGGAGGACGAACCGTCCACCTCGACAACCGGACCACCCGGGCCTACGTCCAGCTCGAACCGGCTCCCCTGGACCGGTTTCTCAGGCCGGAGGCTCCTGATACGACCTCCGGACTCTTTCTTCTGATTTTCCCCTATCCTGTCGATCCCTCTGCCCTGAGGGACGGACAGCGGATCACGGTTATCGGAACGGTCCGTCGCATGAAAAGGCCGGCCCTCACAGACAGCGGCCGGACCCTGCGTCTCGTGACCCTCGACGTCCAGTCCCTTCATACCTGGGTTCCGGAGACCTCCATCATGGGAGGCTCGCCTTTCCCCGTCATGACCCCCGGCTTTACCGGCCCCTACCAGGTTCCCTGATCCAGACTTCAAGTTCCTCGAGGCTGTCGAAGAGGAGATCCGGCTCAAGCAAGGCGAGCTCGTTTTTTCGGTGGGTTCCAGTCGTCAAAAGACAGATCCGGCTTCCGGCCTTGCGGGCCGCGGTGAAATCGAAGGGGGAGTCTCCCACGAAAAGAAGCCTCTCAGGTCTGATGCCCATGGCCTCTGATGCCGCGAGGATCATGGCGGGGTCCGGCTTGAGAGGCAGTCCGTCGCCTTCCCCG
Organism: Nitrospirota bacterium; assembly: GCA_027415345.1. Classification (GTDB taxonomy): domain Bacteria; phylum Nitrospirota; class Leptospirillia; order Leptospirillales; family Leptospirillaceae; genus UBA4572. The sequence goes on along the minus strand of DAIBTC010000007.1, from coordinate 8,883 downwards.
AGACAGAGGGGGAGAAGCCGTTCCCAGCCGAGATGACGGACAAGTTCCCGGGCCGATCTTCCAAGCTTGTTGGTGACAACGCCTTGGGGGAGTCCTCTTTTGGAAATCGTCCTGAGGAGGTCCGTGGCTCCCGGCATGGGACGGGTCAGCTCCAGATAGATTTTTTCGTAATGGGCGCGAAAGACCGACGTTCCCGCCGCGACCTGCCCCAGCGGGAGAAGGCGTGCGACGGAATCTTCAAGAGGCCCCCCCACAAGAGTTAGGGATTCCTCGGCTGACAGCTCCCGGGTATGGCCAAAATGGCGAAGCATGTGGTTGAAGGATTGGCGAATAGGGAGAAAGGAATCGGCCAGCGTTCCGTCGAAATCGTAGAGAAAGGCCTGGATGGAGGAGGGGAGAAAAGATGTCACGGGTTTCCCTGGGGGTCAGTTGGTGGTCCCAACGGGGTTCGAACCCGTGTTTCCGGCGTGAGAGGCCAGCGTCCTAGGCCACTAGACGATGGGACCCAACGTACTCAAGAGAGGGATTATAACCGAACGGCAACCGGAAAGAAACTTTTTTTCCCGAGGAGGAGAAGGATCCGGCCGGACAGGTTCCGTGAAAAATCGTCTCCCCGTTCCTTTCCCTGCATCCGAAATGGAGAAGACGGGAGGAGACGGCTCTCCCATCCCATCGGGATATCGCGCCTTTCGCGAGTTTCCGGTTGGTCCGCTAAAATCAGAAATGCTTCTGTGCCATCCAATTTTGAGAAATTATGAACATAAATGTCGTCTATTTGGTTTATTTTGTCTTACCTTTCTCCGATGGATGGGAGGAATAAGGCCTGGAATCTCGTCATACATGCCATGGCATCCTTATTGCAAAGAATGAATTGGGGAAGTCAATGTATTCTGAAGAGGACTCCGGTCCGGGAGGTTCGCCATGGGATATGACAAAAGATTCGGGCAAAGGTTTTTTTCAGGCCTTCTCCTAAGCCTGGGGATGGCGCTGGCGGCCTGTCAGAGCACGGAGACAGGGGCTGTGATGGCGATCGAAGAGGAAGGGGATCAGTCGCGGCATATCGTGAGAAAGATCGTCGGAGGAGTGGTGATGAAGGTTCTGTATCACCCGGGGCGCCGCAGTGTGGCCCTTCTCATCCGGGAGACCCGGCTTTCCCGGTCGGGCCGTCCTTTGTGCCAGGCTCCGACAGGGCGTATCCTGTCTCTCGGGAGTGTCAAAGCCCTCTTTCAGAGCGATCCTGGCCGGCTCAGAAGTGCCATGGTCGTCACCGGCAATCCTGAGCCCCGGAGCCTGACCGGCCTTCATCCGGGAGATTGTGTCTCCGTAGCCCCGGATGAGGTCGGCCGGGGAAAGACGACGGTCCGTCCCTCCATTCTTATCGAGACCCCCGCCCTTGCCGGGGAAGAGGACCGTTACGGAAAGGGAATCGTGGAAGTCTGGGCGAATCTTGCGCCCTCCCGGACCATGACGGCCAAGGTGAAAAAAAAGCCGATCCCCCTCCGCAGGACATTGTCGAAGGCCAGCTCTTCAAGAGCTCTGTCGCTTCATGAGTTGGAGCAGCCGGCCTGAAGGGAACTGTCCTCAAAGCTCCTGACCCGGTCTCCCGGTGATTCCCCCTTCTGGCCAAAGGGGCATCCTGTCTTGATTGTCAATTTCCGTCACTCTCGTTAACATGGAACGCATGAGCCCTCCCATCCCCCTGCGACCCTCCCGACGATGACCCACGGAAACGGCGCGGATCGAATGCTCCGCTTTCTCAGGCGAAATCGTCTGACCGCACTTCTGATTCTTCTGATCCTGACCGTTCTCGCGGGTGCGAGGGCGTTGACCCTTCCGGTCGCCCTCTATCCCTCCATCGACTTTCCCAGAATTTCGGTGATCGTGTCGACGCGGGATCTCCCCTTCTCCCAGATGGAGGTGAGGGTTACCCGCCCGGTCTCCATGGCCCTCCGGGGGGTGACAGGTGTCCGGGAAGTCCGCTCCCGGACCTCCCGGGGATCCTCCGAGTTCTTTGTCCGCTTTTCATGGACGACCCCCATGGTTCTGGCCCTCTCCCGGGTCAACCAGGCCCTCGGCCGTGTTTTGCCCGATCTGCCAGCCGGAAGCCGAACCCGGGCCATCCGGATGATCTCGGCGGATACCCCCGTCTATCAGATCGCCCTTACAAGTTCCACGCACTCCCTGTCCGAGCTGACCGACCTGGCCCGTTACCGGCTTCTCCCTTTTCTCGTCAACGTCCCGGGAGTCTGGAAGGTCGAGATCGTGGGGGGGCAGGGACGGGAGGTTCACGTCGAGGTCAATCCCTACGAACTGGCCAGCGCCGGCAAGAAGATGCAGGATGTCCTGACCTCCCTTTCCGACCATAACCGGATCGGGGTGGTGGGCCGTCTTTCGGAATACCACCAGATCCTTCTGCTCGAGGTCCACAATGCCCTGTCAGGGCTCGACACGGTCCGGCGGGTCTTTCTCTCCGGAGCCGGACCGGCCCCGCTTCCCCTTTCCCAGGTGGCCAGGGTCCGCTACGGCATCCGCCCTGCGGACCGCATGGTCAGGGTCAGTGCCTTCGGAAAACCGGCGGTCCTTCTCAATGTCTTTCGGGCCCACAGGGAAAACGCCCTTGCCGTGGTCAGCCGGATCGAGTCCGGAAAGAGGACCTTCGACCACCTCCTGCCGCCGGGGGTCGAAAGCCGGGTGACCTACGACCAGGGCCATGTGATCGGCCAGGCAATCCTCCATGTTTCGGTGGCCCTGGCGCTTGGAATCGGAGTCGCCTTTGGCGTGATCCTGCTCTTCCTCCGGAGGGTCCGCCCGTTTGTCCTGGTGGCCACCTTCGTTCCGATGATCCTTGTCCTGTCCTTGGGGCTCCTCTCCCTCTTCCACCAGTCGATCAATCTTCTGACGCTGGGAGGGCTGGCGGCCGGGACAGGGCTGGTCATCGACGACTTCGTCGTTGTCCTCGAAGCGGGCTCCCGACTTCCTGCTCTCCTGAGGCCCTTTCTCTTTTCCTCTCTGGCCTCCATGGTCGTCCTTGTTCCCCTTTTCGGTCTCGGGGGACTGGCCGGCGCCTTTTTCATGCCGCTGGCCCTGACGCTCCTTGTCCTCCTTCTCCTCTCCCTTGCCGTGAACCTCTTCGTGACCCCGTCATTTTTGGGGTCGGAGAGGGAAAGCGCGAATCACCTCTATGCCGAGCGCTTTCTCGGCCGGGTCTTTCGTCTCCCGAGATGGGGAGTGCTGGCGGCTCTTTTGCTTTTCTTTGCCGGCTCCCTGTTTCTCCTGCGCCATGATCTGGCTACGAACTTCATGCCGCGGATGGACGAAGGGGCGTTTCTGATCGATATCCACGCCCCTCCGGGAACCTCCCTGGCCGACAGCGACCGTGCTTTTTCCCGCATCGAAAAATTCCTGCACACCCTTCCCGAAGTGATCTCGACCTCCCGGAGGCTGGGGGCGGAAATGGGGTTCTACATCACCGAGCCGACGAAGGGGGATATCATCGTCCGCCTCTCGGACCACCGCCGCCGGACGGTCTTCCAGGTCATCGACCAGGTCCGCGGTTTCGTCCGGAAAACCGAGCCGGAGCTTTCGGTGGACTTTCCCCAGATTCTCGAGGACATGCTAAACGACCTGATCGGGACGGAAGCCCCGGTCGTTGTGCGCATCCACGGCTCCGACCGGCGGCGCATGGAGCAGGCTGTCCCCGGGGTGCTCACGCTTTTGCAGGGGATTCCGGGCGTGGTCGATGTAGCCCGGAGCGAACGACCCGTTCCTCCGGCCTCCCGCATTCACATCGACAACGAACTGGCCGCCTCCTACCATCTGACTCCCCGACAGGTCATCGACGCCTTGAGGACAGGGCTCTGGGGGCGTCCGGTGACGACGGTCATGGAGGGAGAGATTCCCCGGCCTGTCCGGGTCCTGGAATCCCCAGAGCCGTTTCGGACCCTCGAGGGGATCCGCCATTTTCCCGTCGAGACTCCGACGGGCCTGATTCCCCTCTCCCGGATCACCCGATGGTCGGATGAGCCCGAACGCTCCGAACTTGACGACCTGAACCTGGCTCCGGTCATTTCGGTGTCGGGGCGCCTGTCGGGATCGGATCTCGGGACGGTCTCCGCCCGGATCAACCACGCCCTTTCATCCCTCTCCCTTCCTCCATCCGTCTGGGTTGACCTGGGGGGCTACGCCACCTGGCAGAAAAAAAGCTTCAGCGACCTGACCCTGGCCCTCCTTTTCGCTGTCCTCCTGGTGACAGGGGTGATCTTTGCCCTGGTCCGGCGCCTTGCCCCTCCCTTTCTTCTTCTGGCAGGAGTCTTTCTCTCCGTGGACATGGCGCTCCTGGCCCTTGTCGTCTTTCACCATTCCCTGAACCTCTCCTCCTTCGTAGGCCTCGTCCTGGTGGCCGGAATTTCGGCCGAAAACGGCCTGCTGGTGCTCGACCGGGCCCTTATGGCCACGGGAGATTGCCGGGAGCGGTTCGTCCAGGCCCTCTCCGACAGGATCGTTCCCCTTCTCATGACGCATCTGGCCAATGCCATGGCCCTGCTCCCGCTTGCCGTGGCGACGGGAGCCGGCCTCGACATGGAGCGCTCATTTTCGATTGCGGTCCTGGGAGGCCTTTCGGGCTCCCTCCTGTCCTCCATTTTCCTTTTGCCGGCTCTCGGGACCGCCTGGTTTACCAAATCCTTCGAAAGGACCCCGGAATGATGCGACTCCTCTGTGGGCTGTTGGCAATTTTTGTCCTGGCCGGATGTCACAGGGAGCGGAGGCTCTCCTCTCCTCCGGCCGTCTCCTCCCGGATTGCCACCGTGGCTGTCAAAAGGGCGCCGGGGCCCCTCATCCGGACCCTTTTGGGACAGGTCGCCTATGATCCGGCCGCCTCGGCCCAGGTGATGGCCCGTATTCCCGCCCTCTCGGTGGTCTCGATCCGGGTTTTTGCCGGAGACCGGGTCGCCCGGGGGGAGACGGTCATGGTCCTCAAAAGCCCGGACTTTTTGAGCGCCGAATCGGAACTGGCGAGCGTTCTCGACAATCCGGGGCGGAAATCGCCGGGCCATGGAGGGGGGATCCGGATCCTGGCCGAACAGAAGCTCCGGCTGCTCGGAGCCTCCCGGAAGGAAATCGAGCGGCTCGAACGGACCCGGAGGCCTGTGGACCGCTACGAAGTCAGGTCGCCCCTTTCCGGGACGCTCATCCGCCTGGGCCCCGCCGAAGGGGCCCAGGTCCGGAAGGGAGATCTGCTCTTCGAGGTCTCCGACCTCTCCCGGCTCTGGATCCAGGCCTTCCTTTATCCGGGGGAGGAGAGGGGGATCCGGCCGGGCGAATCGGTCGAGGTCGTCGCCCTCCACGAGGGGAAGAGTTCGGGGACGGGCCGGATTCTCCGGATTGCTCCCTTCATCGATCCCCGGACGAGGACCATTCCGCTCCGGATCGCCATCGACAACCCTCGGGGGCTCTTTCGGCCGGACTCCTGGGTCCGGATCCGGGTTCCCGTCGAAGGCGGGTCCGGATCTCCGCTGCTTCTGGTTCCGGAACGATCCGTCGTCCGGATGAAGAACAGGGAAACGGCGGTCTTTCTGGTCAGAAACGGTGCTCCCCCCTCCCTGCTCCCGGTGAAGGTCTTCGGCCGTCTGGGGCCTGATGTCGAAGTCCGGGGAGATTTCCGGGACGGCGACCGGGTCGTGACGGAAGGTCTCCTGCCCCTCCTTTCCGGGGCCGGTTCCTGACCGGAGAGGAGAAGGGAGATCTTTCTCCTCCGGAAGATCGGGTTGACCGGAGGAGGATTTTTCCGGAAGATGGTCTCATGGAAAATGAATTTCCCGACAGGCCGGACAACCTGCCCCTGCCCTGGCAGACGGGTTCTCCGGCTCCCTGGGTTCTGAAGATTTTCGGGGGTCCTCCGACGGGCGCCTCCCTGTGGCTCACACGCGGTATGCTGGCCCTGGCCGTCCTCTCCCTGGGTCTTTTTACGGTGACCCGCCTCATGCTGATCCACTGGGTCTTTCTTGTGCCGGCCTCCCTGGGCTCTCTTCTGGCGCTGGGAACCCTCTACGTGGTCCTCGAGATGCGAAGATCCCCCGTCGCCTTCCTCGAAATCCGCCCAAAGGAGCTTGTGGTGAGACATCCGGGGATCGAGGACCGCCTCGTTCCCCTTGACGAAGCAGGAATCCGGGATCATCCGGGGGACTACCGCTTCGATGTGGTGCATCTCCCGGAGGGGGAGCTCCTGCTTTCGGTCTCCCGGGACTCCGTCCGGGATGTCACGCTCTACGAGACCATCCGGCGGTTCCTGCTCCTGCCCCCCTTCCGCCGCCCGCCGGTTCCCGTGGCCGGTTCTTCGCGAAGCCGCCTCTACCGCTGGTTCATCCTGGCCTGGGGGATGATCATCCTGGTCATGATCCTGTGGGCCCTTTACGAAAACTACGCGGCTCCGAGATCCTACGAACCCTTTTCCAATCCTTGATCCTGCTTCGGGCCGGGACGGCATTCCCGGGTTCTCCTTTGAACATCCTCCCGGATTTGGTAAGATGGGGCATTCTAGGGTGACATGGCCAGGGGGGACCCGTCTGATTCGCCTCAAACGATCATTGTGAGCCGGGGGTTCCTGTCCGCCAGCCCTTTTCGGAGGGGCCGGGAGAGCCGGAATTCCGGACGGACAACAAGAAAGGGACAACATGCGCTATATCCGATTCTTCAATGAGATCATGCTCACGGACATTCCCCTCGTGGGGGGGAAAAACGCCTCCCTGGGTGAGATGTACCAGGAACTGGTCCCCCAGGGAGTGAAGGTTCCCAACGGGTTTGCCATTACGGCGGACGCCTACTGGGATCTTCTCAAAAAGGGCGGCATCATGGAGACCCTCAAGGAGACCTTAAACGGTCTCGACCGCCACAATATTGCCGACCTCGAGCGCCGCGGAAAGATGGCCCGGGACCTGATCCTGGGAGTCAGCATTCCTCCGGAGATGTGGGCAGAGATCGAAGAGGCCTACGGTCTTCTGGGCAAGGAGTATGGGGATTCTCCGGACGTGGCGGTCCGAAGCTCCGCCACGGCCGAGGACCTTCCCACCGCCTCCTTTGCGGGACAGCAGGACACCTACCTCAACATTCGCGGCCTCCAGCAGCTTCGGGAGGCCTGTCTCAAGTGCTTTGCCTCGCTCTACACCGACCGGGCGATCTCCTACCGGGTCGACCATGGCTTTGACCATTTTTCCATCGCCCTTTCCATCTGCGTGATGAAAATGGTCCGCTCCGACAAGGGCTCCTCGGGCGTCCTCTTCACTCTGGACACAGAGACGGGATTCCGGGATGTGGTCTTCATCACCGGAGCCTACGGGCTGGGGGAGAATGTCGTCCAGGGAAATGTCGATCCCGACGAGTTCTACGTCTACAAGCAGACCTTCAAGACCGGCCACCGGGCCATCATTCGCAAGAACCTGGGCAAGAAGCAGTTCCGGATGGTCTATGCCAGCGGAAATGCCAAGGTGACGGTGGCGAATGAGCGCGTTTCGGCGGAAGAGGCCCAGACCTTCTGCCTCTCCGATGACGAGATCCTGACATTGGCGGACTATGCCATCAAGGTCGAGGACCACTACACCCGCAAGGCCGGGGTGGACCGGCCCATGGATATGGAATGGGCCAAGGACGGGGTCTCCGGAGATCTCTTTCTCGTCCAGGCCCGACCGGAGACCGTCGAATCCCAGAAAAACAAGACGGACTTCCTCGAGGCCTACACCCTAGACGAGAAGAGCCGGGTCCTTCTCCGGGGCAAGGCGGTCGGGCAGCGGATCGCCTCCGGCAAGGTCCATGTCATCCGGGATCTCCGGCATATCCGTGAGTTCAAGCCCGGCGAAATCCTGGTGGCCGAGACGACGACACCCGACTGGGAGCCGGTCATGAAAACGGCGGCCGCCATCATCACGAGCCGGGGCGGACGGACCTGCCATGCCGCCATCGTGAGCCGCGAACTTGGCATCCCCGCCGTGGTCGGAGCCGAAGGAGCCATCGATGCTCTCACCTCCGGCCAGGAAGCGACCGTCTCCTGTGCCCAGGGCGATACCGGGATGGTCTACGAGGGGCTTCTGAAGTTTCATGTGGACCGGACCCAGCTCGACGCCTTCGCCCGTCCGAAGACAAAGATCATGATGAACCTGGGCGACCCGGACCAGGCCTTCGGCCTCTCCTTCATCCCCAACGACGGCGTCGGCCTTGCGCGCATGGAGTTCATCATCAACGGCTTCATCAAGATCCATCCGATGGCCCTGGTCCATCCGGAAAAGATCTCCGACCCGAAGGTCCTTTCTGAAATCGAATCGATGACGGCCGGGTACAGGGACATGAAGGACTACTTCGTCGAGAAGCTGGCCTTCGGCATCGGGACCATCGCGGCCGGCTTCTATCCCAAGCCCGTCACCGTCCGCATGAGCGACTTCAAGAGCAACGAATACGCAAGCCTCATCGGCGGGGCGGCCTTCGAGCCCCATGAGGAGAATCCGATGCTCGGATTCCGCGGAGCCTCCCGCTACATCAGTCCCCGCTACGAGGAAGGATTTGCCTTGGAGTGCCAGGCGATCCGTCGGGTCAGGGATGTGATGGGGCTGACCAATGTCCGGATCATGATCCCCTTCTGCCGGACGCTCAAGGAGGCCCGGGGCGTGATCGAGGTCCTGGAGAAGAACGGACTGAAGCGCGGGGTGAACGGCCTCGAGGTCTTCGTGATGTGCGAGATTCCCAACAACGTCATCCTGATCGACGAGTTTGCCAAGTATTTCGACGGCTTCTCCATCGGATCGAACGACCTCACTCAGCTGACCCTGGGGGTCGACCGGGATTCGGAAATTCTGGCGGAGTCCTTCGACGAACGGGACGAGGGGGTCCAGGCCTTTA
>DAIBTC010000079.1 GCA_027415345.1 Nitrospirota bacterium | reverse complement strand
AAATCAGAGTCCCAAAACGGGATGCGCAAAAAAATAAAAAGATTAAACCCTTGATTGAAAACATCTTCCGCAAAATCCCCCCCAGGATGTAAAAAAGGCTGACAGACCGGGGCCCTTCAAAAGTCTAAGTTCCTGAATCTTCCCCTGCCAAAGTCGGAGACCATGATTTAGATTGTCCTGTTTTAAAAATCCTCTCCCTTCAAGGGCTAACGGATCTTCCTCGGAAAATCGCCACCATCCTCAGGATCTTTGGCACGACAAATGCACTTCTTTTTCCGAAAGCTTACAGAACTCTTATTTTCGTTATGCCAATGAATGATGTTCGGCCTCCGGTCCGGGGGCTGTTCCAGTCAAGGAGTGTCGACCATGAATAATGCCCCTTCCATCCGCTGCCTCGCCCCCGAGCCCGGAACCTCCTTCGAGAGCTTCTTTCTGGGCGCCATCTCCGATGTGGGGTCGATGAACCTCGTCTTCGCCCTCTCCTCCGACCCGGCGTCGGCCGAAATGCTGGAGAGCATCCGGAAGATCACGAGCGGCCTTCTCGTCATCAACGCCGTCTACTACGAGTCGGAATGCCTGCGTTTTCTCGGGGAGGAGGAGTCGCAGGCATTTCACAGGAAGTGGGGCCTTCCTGTGAAATGGCTCAGGATGAACGGGAACCGGAACGGCTCCTGGAGGGCCTTTGGAAATCCTGTTCCTCCCTACCTTCTCAAATCCCTTCTGATGTCGCACAATATGACCCATCTCATCGCCACGGACCCCCGGGTCTTCGACTGGGCCGCCATGGCTCCGGTCGAACCCGACTTCCCGGGTCCCGAAGCCTCCTATCCGGCCATGGTCCACGCCGTCTAGACCCGGCCCAAACCCATTCATCTCCACAGACAAGGGGAGCGCATGTCCATTCTCGTGACGGGAGGGGCGGGCTTCATCGGAAGCCATATCGCCCGGACTCTCTCAGCCCAGGGAAAGAGCGTCAGGATCTTCGACAATTTTTCGACCGGAAAAGAGGAGAACCTCGAGGACCTGGCCGGCCGGGTGGAGGTGATCCGGGGAGATCTCCGGGACCTGAAGATCCTGGAGAGCGCCCTCGCCGGGGTGACCCACGTCTACCACGAGGCGGCGGTGGGCTCTGTTCCCCGCTCGATCGCCGATCCCTTCGAAACCCAGACCGCCAATGTAAACGGGACCCTGAACCTCCTGTGGAAGGCCCGGGAGGCGGGGGTGCGGCGGGTGGTCATCGCCGGCTCCTCCTCGGTCTACGGGGACACCCCCGGCATGCCGAGAGTCGAGACCCTGATGCCCTCCCCCCTCTCTCCCTACGCCCTGAGCAAGCTCTCCCAGGAGCTCTTCGGAAAGATCTTCACCAAGACCTATGGCCTCGAGACGGTGACGCTCCGCTACTTCAACATCTTCGGGCCCTACCAGGACCCCGACTCCGAATATGCCGCGGTCATCCCCCGGTTCATCCGGGCGATCCTCGCGGGTGAGCCGGTCACGATCAACGGCACGGGGACGCAGTCACGGGACTTCACCTATGTCGAAAACGCGGTCCTGGCCAATCTTCTGGCCATGGAGACGACCTCCGGAATCGGCGAGGCCATCAATGTGGGATGCGGAGCGAGTTACAGCATCCTCGATCTTGTGAAGAACCTCTCCGAGATCCTGGGGATTTCTCCCGAGATCCGGTTCAATCCTCCCCGGGCGGGGGATCCGGCCGCCTCCCAGGCCGACATCTCCAAGGCCAAATCCCTCCTGGGATTCGAGCCGCGGGTCTACTTCCGGGAAGGACTCGAGCGCACAGCCGAGTGGTTTCTCTCAAGGTGGGGACGGTCGAAATAGGAAAGGGAGATCAGCCCTCCCAAGCCCACGGGCGAGGGCAGGGGAGGGCGCTAGAGGCTCCTGGACGCTGCTAGAGGCTGTCGAGGGCGTACTTCTTCATGAGGTTGTAAACGGAGGGCCGGGAGATGCCGAGCTCGTCGGCCACCCGTCCCACGTTGCCCCCGTTCCGGCAGAGACAGGAATAGAGGACCTCCCGCTCGTGGCGCTCCCGCCGTTCCCGGAGGGTTCCGCCTCCCCGCCCGTCGGAAGAGAGGCCCACCCCCAGATCCTCGGGAAGGATCTCGATGTGGCGGGAGACCACCACCGAACGGTGGACGGCATTGGAGAGCTCCCGGACATTTCCGGTCCAGGGATGGCTCTGGATCAGCCGTTCGGCTGCCGGGGAGAAGTCTTTTGCGATGAGCCCCATGCGCCGGGAAATCTTCCGGGACAGGAAGCGGGCCAGGGGAAGGATGTCCTCCGTCCGCTCCCGGAGCGGGGGAATGGAGATGGCGACCCCCTCGAGCCGGTAGTAGAGATCCTGCCGGAAGCGACCCTCCCGGACCTCGCGCCTAAGATCCTTGTTGGAGGCCGCCACAATCCGGCAGGAAAGGGGAAGTTCCTCGTGGGAGCCGACCCGGGAAAAGGCCCTCTCCTGGAGAACCCGGAGAAGCTTCACCTGGGTCTGGAGAGGGAGATCCCCGATCTCGTCGAGAAAGATCGTTCCCCCTTCCGCCTCCTCGAAGTGCCCCTTCTGCCGGGTGTTGGCCCCGGTAAAGCTCCCCTTTTCGTGGCCGAAGAGCTCGCTCTCGAGCAGGTCCTCGGGGATCGCCCCGCAGTTGACCGGAACATAGGGGCCGCCGGCATTCTGGCTCAGCCGGTGAACGGTTCTGGAGAAGACCTCTTTTCCGGTTCCGGTCTCCCCCTCCAGAAGGACGGGAAGGGCGGTGGGGGCAAAAAGCCGGATCTTCTCGTAGACCTTCCGGATGGCCGGACTCGTCCCCTCGTAGAACTCCTCTCCCTCCTTCCCGACGATCTCCTCTTCGAGGGCAAAGGTGCTGTTGCACCAGCTGATCATCGTGTTCACGAGGGAGTCGGGAGAGGTCCTGAGAAGGGTTCCCCAGATCATCCGGAGGGTGGAGTCCTCCCGCTCGGAACTGTTCAGCCCCGAGAGGGGGGAGAGAAAGTCCCGGAGGGCATGGAGGCTTTTCCGGTCGGTCCAGAAGAAATGGACGCCGACCCCTTCTTCCGCGGGACGGACGACCCGGGCGCTGGTCTGGAGAAGGCCCAGGCCGGCATGCTCGATCTCGAGGCTGAGCCAGGAATTGGGAGAAAGGGGATGGGTGGTGGCAATCCGCCCCCCCGAAAGGGAGAGATCCCGGAGTTCCCCCCGGAGGGCCACCTGGCCCAGGGCGGGAGAGCGGTAGGACACGCCGGCGTTCACCGCATATCGGTCGAACTGTCTCATCGTCGTCTCTCGATGTAAGAGTGCAAAAAGCTAGGCCCCCCACCGGGAGGCTCGAAGCGGAAGCCCGACATCAGCCTTGCGGCTTAAGATTTGATCTGACCATGACAATCCGAATGGTGTCAGATTCAGGATAAATAAGCAGAATTACAAAAGAATCAAGGGAAAATATCCCTTTTTAACCGTTTGAAGTCTACCCCCATTTGTGACACAGGTCAAACCCCCTTGAAATCGTCATTGGGCAGTGCGATCCTATGGGGACGCCTTCGCACGGGATCAGTGTCCCGTTTGGCAGGACCGCGACAGGACGGATGAGGAGTGGAGTCCTTGGACGAACGGCAGCGATTCTGGAGTGAGACCGCCCGGGGCCTGACCCCCTACGTGCCGGGCGAACAGCCCAAGACCGGACGGTTCATCAAGCTCAACACCAACGAAAATCCCTATCCGCCCTCCCCCCGGGTCCTCGAGGCGATCTCCCGGGAGGTCTCAGGAAACCTGAGGCTTTACCCCGACCCCGAGATGGGCCTCTTCAAGGCGGCCGTGGCCGAAAACTTCGGGGTTCCGGTTTCCGGCGTCTTTGCCGGTAACGGCTCCGACGAGGTCCTGGCCCACGCCTTCCTGGCCCTTCTAAAACACGACCGGCCCCTCCTCTTTCCCGACGTGACCTACAGCTTCTACCCGGTGTACTGCAGCCTGTACGGCATCTCCTACCAGACCGTCCCCCTGACGGAGGGTTTTGCGATCCGGGTCGAGGACTACCGGGCTCCCAACGGAGGGGTGATCCTCCCCAACCCCAATGCCCCCACCGGCTGTCTTCTCTCCCCGGACGAGATCGACTGGCTCGCCCGGCACACTCCCGACGCGGTGGTGGTGGTCGACGAGGCCTACATCGACTTCGGAGGAGAGAGTGCGATCCCGCTGACCGCGCGCCATAAAAATCTCCTGGTGGTCCAGACCCTTTCCAAGTCCCGGGCGCTGGCCGGCCTCAGGGCGGGCTTTGCCGTGGGAGACCCGGACCTGATCGAGTCCCTGGAGCGGGTCCGGAACAGCTTCAACAGCTACCCCCTCGACCGCCTGGCCATCGCGGGAGCCGCCGCCGCCCTCTCCGACCGGGAGCATTTTGACAGGATGCGGAGCCGGATCATCAAGAGCCGGGAGACCTTGGCCAAGGGCCTCTCCTCCCTGGGCTTCGAAGTCCTTCCCTCGGCCGCGAACTTCCTCTTCGTCCGCCATGGGGAGCATCCGGCCAAAACCCTTCTCGCACAGCTCCGGGAGCGGGGAATCCTGGTGCGCCATTTCGACCGGCCCAGGATCTCGGAGTTTTTGCGGATCACCGTAGGCTCGGAGGAGGAGTGCGAGACCCTTCTTTCAACCCTCCGGACGATTCTCGCTCCGTCCGATGGTCCGGGGGCCTGACCGGTGACCGGCTCCCCCATCCCGAAAGGAAAGACGGGAGACCGGCTCAGAGGGAGCCTTCTTGTCCTGGGCCTTCTGTTTTCCGCTCATTGCCTTCTGGCCCCCGACCCGGAGGAGGCCCTGGCCGCAACGCCGGCCCTGATCTCCGACAACCCCCAGACCGTCCCGAACGAGCTCGACCTGGGGATCGGAACCCAGGACTGGTACTACCGGGAGACGGCGGGGGACGGGGACAACGCGGGCCTTCTCACGGGCCATCTCCGGACCCTCTCCTACTGGGGGCCGGTGATCCTGGGGGCCGACCTCTCCTACATGGCCTCCTACACGGGGCGCTACACCGGCTCCGACATCATCACGGGCTCCCCCGTCCAGATCCCCATGGCCGAGACGGTCTTCCAGAGCTCGGTCCACCTGGGACTCCTGATCCTGAACACCGCCTCCGACTCCCTGGGGGTCTGGGCCTCCTGGGGATACCACCAGCAGATCTGGATGACTCCCGCCGAGTCCGGGGGCTACGAGGAGAACTACCAGATTCCCTACCTGGGAGGCTCCTTTTACAACCAGACCCCCCTTGCGGGAACGGGGTGGACCGTCTTCGAGGAAGGGGGATACCGGAGCGGACTCTCTCCTTCCATGGCGGTCACTCCCTCGGCGGGCGAGCCGATCCCCGCCGGAACCTTCAACCTGGGATCGGCCTGGAACCTCCATGGCCTGGCGGGGGTCCGGTATCTCTTTACCCCCCATCTGGGGGTCTATCTGACGGGAAACTACAGCTACTGGGCCTTCGCCCAGTCGACCAACACCCTCACGGCGGGAACCCGGCAGTTTCTGGAGCCCTCCTCCATCACCAGCTATTTCGGGGCCGAGACGGGTGTGACGCTGGAGTACTGACCCCTTTGAGCGGCAGGGGCTTGCCTCCGAAAAGAGAGGAGGGGAGAGAAAGGTTTCGGTTCTCTCCCCAGGAATCCGCACCGGACCCGACTCTCAAGGAAAGGCCATGACCGCCACGTCCCGCGACAAGGCGTCCTCTCGTCACCCCTCTTCCGGGGCGACACCTGTCTCTGTCCGCATTGGGCGGATCCTCAGCGCCCTGTGGCACATTCTCCGCCTCTTCTCTCTCGACTTGTCTCCCCATCCGGACACGACGGATCCCCTCTCCCGATGGTTCGACACCTTCCTTTCCATCCTGGGGGTCGAGGTCAAAGTCTCAGGGGAGCGACCCCCTGTCTCCGCCTTCCTAATCGTGGCGAATCACATCTCCTGGCTCGACATCCTGGTTCTCAGGAGCCTCTTCCCGACCATTTTCATCGCCAAGGAGGAGGTCGCCCGATGGCCGGTCGTGGGGACGATCGCCCGGAAGGTGGGCACGATCTTCATCGGCCGGAACTCTCTCTCATCCTTCCGGGAGACCCTGTCCGCCTCCCGGAGTTTTCTCAGCCGGAATATTCCCATCACCGTCTTCCCCGAGGGGACGACCACGCCGGGAGACTATCTGCTTCCCTTCAAGACCGGGGTCTTCATCCTTTGCACCGAAACCGGGATCCCCGCCCTTCCCGTCTCGATCCGCTACGAATCTCCCGAAGGCCCCCGGCTGACCTCTGTCTCCTATACGGGAAAGGACCGTCTTCTCTCCTCCTTCCTGCGGACCCTCCGGGAGCCCCGGGTGGTGGTCCGCGTCCATCTCTCCCTCCCCGTCTTTCCCGAAGGGAGGGACCGGAGAACCCTGGCCGAAGCCTCCCAGGAGGCCGTGGCAAACGGTCTTGCCAAACTTTCCTCCTCCCGGTGATCCTCCCTTTCCTTGTCCGGATTTCCTGTCAAAAAACCTTAACAAGTGTAAAGAAAATAGACACGAATCCGGAGGGGTCCCCCCTCTCTCCGGGCCGCGAAGGGGCCACCAGTCTTTACGGGCGAAGTATGGCACGGGGATTGCTTTTCATTGGGCATATCTCTCTTCTCCGGCCCTCCTGACGGACGGGCCCTGGAAAAGAGGGAGCGTCCCCGGCGCCCAAATCGAGGAAGGCCGGGGACCCTGGGAGTCCGGGCGGGGGTGAATGCCACCTCCCGCTCCCTTTGAAAAGTTGAGCCCCAGACGAAACCGGGATCCTCCCGGGGGATGCATGGCCCCCGGAGAGAAGCGGGGATTCTTCGGGGAGAGAAGGGCCAGACCCTTACAGCCCATTTTCAGGCCCCCTTTTCGGGGGCCTTTTTTTGCTTCCGGGACGGATCATCCGGAAAAGGAGATGCCGGCGTCCTGGACCTCCCGGTAGGGCAGAAGCCAGACCATCGATTCGTCGTGAAGATCCACCACCTGGATCCGGTTTCCGAAGGGATCCCGGAAGTCGCACCGGAAGCGGGGCTCAAGCGTCAGCCCGTATTTTTTCGTGACCTTCTCCCGGACCTCATGAAGCTGGGCTTCATCCCGGACGATCAGGGAAAAATGCTTCATCCGGTCGGGCCGGAGCTGGTCGACCCGGAAGACGGCCAGGAACTGGTGCTCCCCCAGCTTGAAGAAGGCGTCTCCCTCCCCTTCCCGGAGCCGTTCGAGACCGAAGACATCCTGATAGAAGGCGACGGCCCGGTCGAGGTCGTCGACCTCGATGGCGACATGGCCGCACCCGTAGACTGTGACGCTCATTCTCTCCTCCCTCCGTCTCCTGGGACCGACGGACCTTCCTCCAGGCCCTCAGGGCAATCGTCCTTCCGAGGGCCCCCCGTATCATCCGGGCCCCGTTTGTTGGATAATACGCGGGATCGGGGCGGCCTGCCAGAGGGAGAGGGCAGGATCCAACCCCTCTCCCCCCACCCCAAGGAGGTCTTCCGTGGCCGACACCCTGATCCTCACCATGTCCTGCCCCGACAAGGTCGGGATCATCGCCGGCGTGACGGGTTTTCTCGCGAACCACGGAGGCTGGATCACCGAGGCGAACTACCACGCCGACGCCGGATCGGGATGGTTTTTCATGCGGCAGGCGATACTCTCCCGGTCCCTCGACTTTTCGATCGACGACTTTCCCCGGCTCATCCGGCCCCTTGAGGAGAGGTTCGGCCTTGTCTGGTCCCTCTCCGAGAGCC
>DAIBTC010000078.1 GCA_027415345.1 Nitrospirota bacterium | reverse complement strand
TGATTCTTTGTGCAATGGCCGGGATATAGTCCCCGCGATATCCATCTCCATCGCCCAGAAGCCGTGTTTTCTCTTCGGCACTGAAGGTCCCCTCAAGCTTCCGGAAGGCCAGATAGAGCGACTTTCCCAGCATGTTCATCTGGTTGCCGGCGTCGTTGATATAGTATTCGGTTGAGACATTATGCCCAGCTTCCCGGAGAATTCGCGCAAGGGAGTCCCCGAAGGCCGCCCCGCGACCATGTCCCACATGCAGAGGGCCCGTCGGATTGGCACTTACAAATTCCAGGTTGATTTTCCGGGGATGGGAGACCTTTTCCGTCAGATCTTCAGACAGGATGGTTTCTTCCAGAAACTTTAGCAGGAAGGAAAAAGACAGGGTCAGGTTAATATAGCCCGGACCGGCAATGTCGACTCCGGAGAGAAGCCCTTGAGAAAGGGGGTCGTCCTTGATTGCCTGGACAACCTTTTCAGCAATGATCCTAGGGGGTTTTCCAAGCCCTTTCGAGAGTCCCATCGCCAGGGGAGTGGAAATATCACCGAACTCTTCCTTTTTGGGCCATTCCAGACGGATTCCACGGTCGAGCACCGGCTTCAGAACCTCTTCCGACCACCCTTCGCTGGCCCCCGCCTTCAGAACAGCCCGGACGAATAGTCCGGACACACGCTTTTCAAACACAAAGACTCCGTTTAATCCTCATCCCACCTTGGCCTTGGACGGATTTCCGCATAGGGGGAGTTCACCCTGCAACCCGTCCGGAACAATTCCAAACCTGTCAAAGCTACCATAACTGCGTTATCTCCGCAAAGGGGGCGGGGGGCAATATGAAGAGGGATTCCTCCTTCGTCACAAAGAATTTCAAGCGCCTTCCGGAAGTGGTCATTGGCCGCCACTCCCCCGCCCACAAGCAGGGCCGGGGGACGAAATGTTTCGAGAGCCTTTTCGATACGACTGACCAAATGGGCAACGATGGCCGACTGATAGGAGGCGGCGAACTGGGGAACCCTTGACGGATCGCCACCCGCCTGGCGAACCTGTCCGACAAAGGCCGTTTTCAGTCCGCTGAAACTGAAGTCGAAGGGATTCTTGGTGTGAATTCCCCGGACAAACTTCAAAAGGGGACCATCCCATAATCGGCCCTGTTTCTCAATTTCAGGGCCGCCCGGGTAAGGGAGCCCCAAGGCTTTGGCCCCCTTGTCGAAAGCCTCCCCGGCCGCATCGTCCGTAGTCTGCCCCACCAGGTCAAGGTCCGGCCACTCACGAATCCGATAAAGATGGGTATGTCCTCCGGAAACCACCAGCCCCAGCGATTCCCTTGGAATCACAAGGGTAGGGTCCATGGCAACCCTCAGATGAGCCCGAATATGATGGACCGGGATCATGGGGATGTTCTTAGACCAACAAAGTCCCTTCAGGAACGAGATCGCAGCCAGAAGGCCGCCGGAAAGACCCGGACCCACTGTCAGGGCTGCCGCTGAAACCTGGTCGAGGGAGAGACCGGTTTCGGAAAAAGCCGTCTCGACAAGGTACGGGAGCCGCTCCGAATGAGTCCGCGAGGCAAGTTCCGGAACCACGCCGCCATAGGGGGCATGAAGGTCATTTTGGGAGAGCGAGCGGTGAAAAAAAAGGGCCCCGGTCATATCGACCAGGGCCACAGAGGTATCGTCACAGGAGCTTTCGACAGCGAGAATCATCGTGTCCGGCGAACCTAGATGACGGCTGCCATGGAATCTTCCTCGATAAAGACGGGCTGACCTTCCCGCAAGACCACCCGGACCTTCTTGTCCGCATGGAGCGAACCGGCAATCACCTTTTCCGAAAGACGGTCTTCAATATGCCGCTGAATGGCCCTGCGCATCGGTCTTGCACCGTAGTTGGGCTGATACCCTTCCTTGACGAGCCATTTCTTGACCTCAGGATCGACTTCAAGGACGATGCCTTTTGGTTCGAGCCTCTTGTTGAGCTCGGCGATTCTGATATCAACGATGGATTCGAGCTGCTTTTCGTCAAGTGGGTGAAATACCACAATTTCGTCAATTCTGTTCAGGAACTCGGGATTGAAGGTTCTTTTGAGATCGTCCTGGATCGTGTTCTTGATGAAGGTCTCCCGAACCTCCCCTGCCCCACGCTGGAAGCCAAGGGATCCTTCCTTTTCGATAGCCCGGGCCCCGAGATTCGAGGTCATGATGAGAACGGTGTTCTTGAAATCGATCTTGCGCCCGAGACTGTCAGTGATGAATCCGTCGTCAAGCACCTGAAGGAGAACGTTGAACATGTCAGGATGGGCTTTTTCGATTTCATCAAAGAGAATTACGGAATAGGGACGACGACGGACCTTCTCGGTGAGTTGTCCCCCTTCTTCATAGCCAACATACCCGGGAGGGGCTCCCGTCAGGCGGGAGACATTGAACCTCTCCATGTATTCCGACATGTCGACACGGATCAGAGCGTCCTCATTCCCGAAAAGGGACTCGGCCAATGTCCTGGCCAGTTCCGTCTTTCCAACTCCCGTAGGTCCAAGGAAGATGAAGGATCCGATAGGCCGCTTTTCGCCCTTGATTCCGGCCCGTGATCGACGTATCGCCCGTGCAACGGCAGAGATGGCTTCGTCCTGCCCCACCACCCTGCGATGGAGCTCTTCCTCAAGCTTCAGAAGTCTCTCGCTTTCGCCTTCCTCAATCCTGTAAAGAGGGATGCCCGTCATCTTGGAGACGATCATCGAAACCTCCTCGCCCCCGATGACTGGCCTGTTCTTTTCCTGTTCAGCCTTCCACTTGAGCTTCTCCTCGTCAATCTGTTTCCGGAGAACGTCCTCCTGGGTCCTGAGCCGGACCGCCTCTTCGAAATTTTGCTGCTTGATGGCCTGCTCCTTTCCCTTGAGGGAGCGCTTCAAATGCTGATCGAGCTCCTTGATCTCCGGGGGAAGCGAAAAACTCTTGAGCTTGGCTCGTGAACCGGCCTCATCAATGATATCAATGGCCTTGTCTGGCAGAAAACGATCCGTCACATACCGTTCGGACAACACCACGGCATCGTGCACAGCGGCATCAGTGATCACAACTCCATGATGCTCCTCATACCTGTCTCGGAGACCGAGAATGATTCTTTCCGCTTCATCGACGGGGGGCTCATTGACATAGATTGGCTGGAAACGACGCTTGAGGGCTCCATCCTTTTCGATATATTTTCTGTATTCATCAAGCGTGGTGGCTCCGATGCACTGGATTTCCCCGCGGGAAAGAGCGGGCTTGAGCATATTGGAGGCATCGATCGAACCTTCGGCGGCTCCGGCTCCAACGAGCGTATGAAGTTCATCGATAAAGACGATAATGTTCCCGGCCGTCACGACTTCCTTCATCACCACCTTGAGTCGCTCTTCGAACTGCCCGCGATACTTGGTTCCTGCCACCAGCGATCCCAGGTCCAGAGCGACAACCCTCTTGTTAAGCAGGTTGTCAGGGACCTCACCGTTGACGATCTTCTGTGCAAGTCCTTCCACGATAGCTGTTTTTCCGACACCGGACTCGCCGATCAGGACAGGATTGTTCTTCGTTCTGCGTCCCAGGATCTGGAGGACCCGTTCGATTTCATCGTGCCTACCGATCACCGGATCAAGTCCCCCATCCGTCGCCATCTGGGTCAGGTCACGACCAAACTCATCACGTGCAGGAGTGTTGCTCTTCCTCTCTTTTTCCCTAGCCGTTCCGGCTCCGGATTTTTTAAGAAGACTCGCCGTGAGCTGACGAGCCGCTAAAAGATTTGAACCGAGGGCTCGAAGGATCTTTCCCCCGATACCGTCCTCTTCCCGGAGGACTCCGAGAAGGAGATGTTCGGAGCCGATATGGGTATGTCCCAAAAGCCTGGCCTCATCCACAGCATATTCGATAACCCTCTTGACTCTTGGGGTCAATGGAAGCTCACCGAAGGTTAATGTGGCCGTTCCGTTTAGGAGATTGCGTTCGATTTCCATGCGAACCTGGTCCGGGGTCAACCCCATTCTTTTGAGGACTGCCACGGGAACACCATCGGGATCAGAGACCAGGGCCAGAACAATATGCTCTGTTCCCAGATAATCATTCTGATGCTTTTCGGCTTCCTCGCGGGCCATTATAATGACTTTTCGACCCTTTTCTGTAAATTTGTCCATCATGGCGGGGCTCCTCGTAGGTTCTTTCTGGAATGACACATAGGCTAATATCCTAATAAAAATAGTAATCCGACCCCCTCCCCGTGTCAAGAAAACAAGGGATTCTGGACTTATTCCGGACTTTACCAGGGTGTTTGGCCCTTTTTCTACAACATCTTCCCGACCACCGGTTGGCATTTCCTGAAAAATTGCGCTAGATTTTAGATCGGTGGAAAGAACAACTGTCCTTTTCCTGTTTGTACTGAAAACGACGACCAACCCCACTTTGTCCTGTCTGAATCATTTTGATACATCTAAATCTTCTCCCAACCATAGAGGATCCCCGATGCCTATTGATGACGAGATCACTTCCCGGATATCGGCCTGCACCCAGGTAGCCCTGGAAGGAAAACATATTACCGATGAGGACGCCCGATGGCTTTTTTCGCTGCCCGAACGGTACGCTCCCCTGATCCAAAAAGGGGCGGACGAGGTCAGGGAAAAACATAGGGGTCACCTGATCGACCCCTGCACCGTCATGAATGCAAAGTCGGGAGGGTGCTCTGAAGATTGCCATTTCTGCGCACAATCCACCCATTTCCGGACCATCGCTCCAACCTATGAGCTCATGGCTTCAGATTCCATTGTGGAAGCGGCAAGAAAAGCCCGTGATAACGGAACCCGTCGCTTTTGCATCGGTACGAGCGGACGCAGTCTGGAAAACCCGATCGAGCTCCGTATTGTCGAAAATGCCCTGGGTAGAATGCGCAATGAACTGGGGCTCTGGTCCTGCGCAACGCTGGGGTCGGTCTCCAAAAACACTATCGACATCCTCAAGGATGCGGGGCTGAACAGACTCCATCACAATCTCGAAACTTCCCGGAACCATTTCCCGAATATTGTCACGACACACTCCTATGACGACAGAATTGAAACGGTCGTAAAGGCCAAGAATGCGGGAATGTCCGTTTGTTCGGGGGGAATATTTGGCGTCGGGGAATCGAATGAGGACAGGGTTTCCCTATTTTCGCTCCTTAGAGACCTTGACGTCGACTCGGTTCCGATCAATTTCCTTGTGCCAATCTCAGGAACACCCCTCTTCGACACTGGAGCAGGAATTGAACCGGATGAAGCCCTTCGGGTCATTTCGGTTGCCAGGCTTTTCTTCCCGCAAAAGGAAGTCCGGATCTGCGGAGGGAGAATCCCGGCCCTTCATGAACGTCATTCCGAGATTTTTTCACATGGGGCAGACGGTGTGATGATAGGAAATTACTTGACCCGCTCTGGACGCTCCCCCGACCTAGACATCCGGATGATCCGGGAGCAGGGATTCGACCTTGTCCCTCCCCATCCTCTCGTCAAGGCGGCAACTGAACTTGTCTGAGTCCTTGTACTGTAGTGTCAGGATGCGAATCCACCGGGAAGGGGAACACCTTTCGGGAGCAGAAGATCTTGTTCCCCTCCCAGAGGTCAATCTCGTCCTGACCTCATTCTGGCAGAGATTGTTTCCCTTCGTGTTAATGGAGGGAACTCTTCCCCTCCAGCAGGTTGTCACCATCGATCCGGTCTTGGAAAAAAATATTCTCAAAAAATCACTCCTCGCGGTCCAGACAATGAAAAGCGGATCCTCCGAAGAAACAGAAAAAGCCCTTCCAGGTCTTCTTCGGCACATTCTCCCATCAGGAAGGACAGAACTCATCCTCGAAATCTTCAAAAATGAAATTATGGGATCTGCTCCCAGAAACGGAGCCCTCCTTGCGACTTCCGAGGGCAAGATTCTTCCTGAAGGATTTTCCGGGGGGATCAGAACAACCCATGTGGGTTGTGTTTCGTCGCTCCGGAGAAGTCTTGAGAATCAGCTGGACAGTTTCTTCGAAAAACCGAACTACCGATTTGTCGACGCCCTTGTTCTGGCTAGCAAGGTTCTCTCGTCCGGAGGGGTCCTCCTCGAAATTTGCGCCTCTGACGATCCCCGTTATACTACGGGGTACGTGGCATCTCCTCTTTTCGGTTATGTCCGCATTCCCCACATGAAACGACAAGGGATCAGAAGGGGGGGGCGTCTTTATGTCATTTCGCCTGATTCCACCCTTCCCGCTCTCCTGAGTTTTCTCAGCTCCACTCCCGTCCTCTTTGACAGCCAGTCTTCCGATAGTGACCTCATGTCCCATCCCGACCTGACGATTATTCCTTCCGTCGGGGGAACATTCCCGCAGGGAGAGACAGCAGGGTGAACAATCGGCATTCTCGAAAAACCTTTATCTCCGATCTCATGACTTCATTGGTGGATGAGGGGAAAATCAAAAAGATTCCACCGGCATGGCTGACCTCTCTCTCCTCCAACGACTACTTGGGCCTTGCCCGTCATCCCAGAGTTATCGACGATTCGGTAAACGCCCTCAGGATTTACGGGACTGGAGCGACAGGGTCACGCTACCTTTCAGGGAATCATCCGCTCAATGAGGAGCTTGAAGCCAGGATTGCCAGATTCAAGTCCTTGGAAAAAGGGGTGGGGCGGATTTTCACCTCCGGATACCACGCCAACCTTTCCGTAACCTCCGTTTTCGGAACCCATGCCGGAACAATCTATTCGGATTCCGAAAACCATGCCTCCCTCATCGATGGCCTGCGGCTCGTCAAAAAGGCCGTCCAAGTTTTCCCTCATGGGGACTGGAAATGGGTTTTGGACCATGTGAAAAGGACTGGCGCAAGTCGACCCATGGTCGTCACGGAATCCCTATTCAGTATGAGTGGAGATTTTGCTCCGATCCCCGAACTTTACAGGATCGTCCGGGAGAAGGAAGGACTTCTCGTTATCGATGACGCCCATGCCACCGGGACCGTGGGGTCAAAGGGCCGAGGAGGCCTGGATTTTTTTTCCCTGGATTTCGATCCGGATTTCATGATCGTGACCGGAACCTTTTCCAAAGCTCTTGGTAGCCTTGGCGGATTCGCCATCCTCGGAGAAAAGGCCAGGACCATCCTGACATCCCTTGCCCGGCCACTGATCTACTCCACAGCACTTCCCCCAGCCGTTCTTGCAGCCTCCTGCTCAAGCCTCGACATTCTCGAGAATTCCTCCCACCTGACCAAAAGCCTCCAGGACCTGAGCAAACGGTGGCAGAAAGAGCTGACCGGAGCAAACTCTTCGTCTCCAATCATTAGCCTTCGGGGCCCACTGTCCACCCTTAGGCAGGAATCTTCCCAATTGGCTGAATTCGGATTTTCCCTGCCAGTTCTTGTTCACCCGACCGTTCCAGAGGGCCAGGAGCGGCTCCGACTCTCCGTGAACCTCACCTGGACATCCGGAATAGAAAAGGCTCTCAAGACAACCTTTTCCGAAAGAATGGGGGTCTCCCGATGACATCGGCCCGGAAAGGGGAAAAAAAGAATGTTCCCTTGGCACTGACCGTGAATGACCATATACAGAAAAACGGGGATTTTCTGGGGCTTTGGGACAACACCATGGACTTTGAGTCCTCCCGAATCCCATTTTACGGGATTTACTGGAAGGGGATGCGTTATTTGTCGGACATGCTCATTCATCTGGACGGCACTCCTCTCCTTCCCCTTTTCTCTTCGACCCTATGCCTTGACGGACACATCCCCTCCCCCTTTTTCCGTCATATCCGACTTCTCGGTCCTTCCATCTCCAACCTCATGGACCATACCTCCCATCTTTCGATTGTGGTTGACGGGCCTTTGCTGATCGATCGGGCTCGCTTCTGTTTCCCCAAGGGAATGGTGGAGGAGTTGACCGTGCATAACCATGGTCCCCTTCCCATCCGTGTTCCGATCTCCATCATTCTTAAAGCCGACTTTCTTGACATCATGGATGTACGCGGAATACGAAACCCTTCACCGGACCATTTGGTCAGCACCGTATTTTCTCCTTCAACAAACACTCTGACCCTGTCCTGCCTCGGCCTCGACCAT
>DAIBTC010000077.1 GCA_027415345.1 Nitrospirota bacterium | reverse complement strand
AGGGGTCTGGGTAGGGAAGGTGATCCCGGCCTTTGTCCTGGGGGCAAGGCGGGGAGGCCGCGGCCCGACCCTCCAGATCACCCTTCTTTCATCCACGCTTGAGGAGGAACTGGCCCGGAGGGATTTTTCCGTCAATGCCCTCGCCATGCGCCTCGACGGGGAGGGGGAAGAGGGGATCCGGGATCCCTTCGGGGGGCTTTCGGATCTTTCGGCCGGCCTTCTTCGCCGGCCCTGTCTCCTTCGCAATCCCTTCCCGGAGGATCCGGTCCGGGTGCTGAGGCTTCTGCGTTTTGCCGCGACCCTGGGATTTGCGGTCGAACCGGAGACGCTGGCTCTTGCGCGTTCGGCCGAAGACTTGCTCTCCGGTGTGGCCGGGGAGCGCCGCCGTCATGAGCTTCTGGCCCTTTTTGCCGGGGAAAGCCTCGGACGCCTTCCCGAAATCCTTCCGGAGGACTTTCTGGGTCTGGTCCTGACCCGGTCTGTGGGTGTTCAGGGCCTCTTGCCGGTCGGGGACGGGGGATGGGGACGGATTCTCTCCGACATCCTCCCTTGTTCGCGGCGGGATCCCCTCTTTCGGCTCTGGCGGGTCTATCACGAGGCGAAGGTCGGGGAGGCCCTCCTGATCCGCCAACTTCCCTTCAGCCGGAGCGAGAAACGGAGGCTTCTCGGCTGGGGTCGGCTTATGGGATTTTTCGAATCCCGGCCGAGGGGCCCCTTTACGCCCTCCGACCGATCTCTTCTTGTCAGATCCGACCACCGGGAGGCGATCAGAAGGTGGATGGCGCGGAGTCTTCCGGTGGTCGAAAGGAAGGATTTCCGGGCCTGGAGCGCCGGGGTGATCCGGGATCTTACAAGGCCTTGGGAGGAGGTTCAGGCCAGTCTTGTGAAAGATAATCCGGAGGGCTTAGGGGTTGGTGGCGACGGCGCAGGAGGTCATGTTGAGGGAGACCGGAAGGGAGGTCGGGGTGAGCACCGCCGTCGCCCCGGAGAGAGCCCCTTGGGTATTGGTTGAGGAGGCGTAGAGAAAGCCGTTGGCCGTCGGAGTGTAGACGACGCCTCCGACGGTATCGACGCAGGGATAGTTGACGGGGGCCGACGCGGGGAAGGTGGTCGTGGAGGTCGAGGATTGGGCTCCCGGGGCGATCGACTGGAGGGAGGGGGGGGAGGTCCCGGTAAAGGAGGCGTAGAAAAAGACGGTGGTCGGATCGAAGGTGACCCCCAAGGGACAGGAGCCGGAGGAACAGGTATAAGGGGTCGACGGTGTTCCAAAGGTTCCGCTGGAAGGGGTTACCGGTATCTCAAGCGGGGTGGTCGGGGTGAGAGGGGAGTTTAAAGATGTTAAACCCGTGAGAAAAAGGATGCAGGGGTTCGACCCCGAGACCGCGCAGTCGATGGTCGGCTGGAGGGGATAGATAGAAGATGCTCCGGTCGAGCAGGTGGATGTCGTTGAAAACGAAATCAGACCTAGGTTTGCGGAAGGACCCGGTACTCCTCCATCCACAACGAGGACATACTGGCTGTCGGAGGTCACGGTGACCCCGGTGATCGAAGACGAACCCAAACCTGAACAAGAAAGAGACGTTGACTGAGTCAAACTCCCGCCGCCTCCGACGGTCCAGACGAGGAGGGAACTTCCCCCTGTCGCCCCCAGCAAAAGGGGAGTACTCTGGCCGGCCGGGATTCCGGGAGTCACGGCCAATTGTTGCACGGAGTTTGTGACGAGAGGCTGGGAGGAGATCGGGGCGAGGGTGCCCGTGCTCATGATCGAAAACCCGTAGATGCCGTTCGAGGTCGCCACATAGAGGATCCGGCCGGTCGATGTCGCCACGATGGGGCCACCCCCGCACCCTGAGAGAAAAGCCAACAGTCCCAGGAGACCAAAAAGGCTCCGGAAACTTCGGGGAAGAAGGGCGACGAGACGATGGATCAACGGCGGAGGGCTCCCCATGGGTTCGGGTTTTTTGAGGGGTGGACGATTCCAAGGCATTCTACCCAAATCGAAAGGGGGGATCAATTGTTTGGGACGGAAGGGATCCTTGGAGGATTTTCGGATTGATCAGCAAAGGGCAGGGGGGTAGTCTGGAAGAAGGGAATCTTTTGTCCGGTTTACGGGACTCATTGGTCCCGTCTGTCGAAGGGAGGATGTGCCATGAGCGTTCCCAGTCTATCCCGTCTCGTGAAGGCGGCATTTCCGGCCCTGTTCCTGCTGCTTTCCTCCTGCATCCAAAACCGCGCCGAACTCGTCTCCTATACGCCAACGGCCTCACCGTCCGGCTCACTCTATATGCAGGCCCCCTTCGTGGTGGCCCCCCTTGCGGATCACCGGTTCCGGCTTTATGCCTACGCCGCGACCACCATGGGCGATACGATCGGATGGGGGCAGGGAACCGGAACCATCTTCACCCCCCAGAACATTCCGGATCATGTCACGAAGGCTCTCGTCTCCCAGTTCAGACGCGATGGAATGAATGTCGACTATGCCCCCACCCTCCACTGCCACTTCCGGGAATCCCCGGACCATCCGAAGGTCCGGGTGACGGGGACTCCCCGCCGGGGGCTGGTTTTGTGCGGCTCCATCCTCGACTACCAGTTCCAGCTCGACCATCCGCGGATCAATTTCGCCGGTATTATCTCGACCCTGGACATGAACGCGGGAGCCACCCTTTCGACCCAGGCCTCCCTTCACCTCTGGCTGGTCGATACCCGGAGCGGACGGATCGTCTGGACCGGTGTCGAGACGAGCGCCCGGGAAAAGGACGGCATCCACCCCCCGGGTCTCAAGGAACAGTCGATCACCTTTCTTGACGGGACCCTGTCCCGGGCCATCGAAAAAGTCGCCCTGGCGATCTCCCGGGCCCGGGAGTGACTCCTCGGCCCAGATCTCTTGCCGGGCCGCTCGTGACCTTCTGTCGAATCGGGTAAAATATTCCGACAAGAAAAAAGGAGGACTGGGCCTCTGAGACAGGAGAAGGGACCGAAATGACCGACGGGAAAGGAGCGAATCCAGGGAACCTTCGAAGGGCGGCCCTCCTTTTTTCGGGACTTCTGGTGACCCTGGCGCTCCCTCTTCCGGGCCTGGCAGAAGACGCCTCCGGATCCGGCGGCCCGCTGGGATTTCCGAGCGGATCGACCCTCCGGTCGATCGTGGCGGGCGAGGCCGCTCCCGGAAAATCCCTTCCGGGAAAGCCTCTCCGGCCGGACTTCGGGCCCCGCGAGTGGAGCCAGGAAGGAGCCAGCCAGACAAGAAATCCCTTCTTCGCTGCCCCGACCGGAAGGAAGAATCCCTCCCCGTCCCCGCCCCTCTCCCCACCCCCGCTTCCAGGGGAGGAGGAAAGGCGGATCTCCCGCCTCCCCCCAACCTCGGTTTCTCCTGTCGAGTGGGAGCGGAATTTCGGGACTACCCCGCTTGTAGCCCTGGACTATCGCTTTGCCCATCAGCCGGTTCTGGCCGGGGGGCGGCTCCTTCTCTCCTCGACCCGGGGCCAGGTCCTCTGTCTCGATGCCGTGACGGGGACGACCCTCTGGCATGTGCGCCTCCCCGAGTCCGTCTGGACCTCAGGCGTCGCCGACCAGAACGCCTTTTATGTCGCGAGCGGCTCTCCCAATGTCACCGCCCCCCACATGATGGGGTATGCCCAGACCCGCAAGATCCGCCGGGGGGCCGGGACCGGGCATCTCTACGCCCTCTCCCTCCTCTCCGGCAAGATCCTCTGGACGGCCCCCGTTCCGGGGCCGGTCCTGGGGAGTCCCGTCCTGGCCGACGGAAAGATCTGGGTAGCCACCGGAAATGCCCGTCTCGCCGGCTATTCGATAGTACGGGAGCGGAAGGTCATCGATATGCCCCTCCGCTCCTCCGCCGGATGGTCCTCCCCCCTCTATGTCCATCACTGGCTTTGGCTCTCCCTCGAAGGCCCCACGAAGCTTGTCGCCCTCTGGCCCGAAAAGAAGCGGACAGTCTGGGCCCTCACCACTCCGCCCACCGAACGTCTTGTCCTCTTTACCCCCACCCCGGCCTTCGGGGCGATGCGTCTTGTGACCCTCTTTCTCTCCGTCGACCGGGGTCTTCCCCGCGAACGCCTGGCCACGGCCTCTGCCGTGACCGGACACATCTTTCATGAGTTCCCCTTTGCCGCCAGGAAGGACAAGGTGACCGTGGCCCCGGTTGAGCCTCCGGACCTTCCCTCCTTTGCCAGAGTCTACGAGGGCGAGTCGGGTCCCGTGGTGGCCGGACAGACTGCGGTGGCCGCCTCCCCGATCCTCGGCCGGGCCCTCGCTGTGGACATCCCCTCCGGCCATCTCTTCTGGTCTGTCGGACTCCCGGCCCGGCCCGAAAGCTCCGGAACCGTGGCGGGACTCCTCTATCTTCTTCCCCTCCGGGACCGGCTCCTTCTCCTGGATCTTGCGACAGGAAAGATTTTGAAAATGCGCTCCCTTGACGGGGAGCCCGCCCCGGGATCTCCTCCGGTGATGGAGACGACCCTTTACCTGGCGGAGAAAAACGGCCGGGTCCGGGCGATCTCGCTTGAAAAGGAAAGGACGCGGATCTTTCCTCCTCCCGCTCCCCCGTCCCTCTCTTCCGGGGCGCCGGCGGGAGAGAGACCCCCGGATATATCAGGAGAGGGCCGATGACCGAGGACCCCCTTGTCCGGGATCTGACCTATAGCAATGTGCGGGGGGAGACCTTCACCCTCTCCCCCTCCCTCTACCGGGAGTCCATGGAGGATCTTGGAAGAATCGGGGAGCGGATCGGGGAAAGGAAAGACCGGGTCTCCCCGGGGGAGGCTCTCTCGATGCTCCGGGAGATCTACCGGATCGTCGACCGGGTGGGCGAGAGCGTCTCCGGCCACATGTCCTGCAGCGCCGGGTGCGCCGCCTGCTGCCGCATGATGGTGGGTGTCACGCGGGGGGAGGGGGAGATCCTGCGCGAACGGGTCGACCGGGAACCGGAAGGGGAGCGGAAAGACCGGTGGCGGACGGGACTCCTCGCCCGGACCGGAACCCTTCTCTCCCTGGAGGGGTCGTCCGACCCCTCCCGTCCCCTCTCCACGCTCTCCGACATGCTTGCCACCTGCGAGGCCTATGAAGGGAAGGGGCTCTTTTGCCCCTTCCTGGGAGCGGACCGCCTCTGCGAAATCTACGAGGACCGTCCCCTCATGTGCCGGATCTGCTGGACGCTGACCGATCCCCGGGACTGCGATCCGGGGGAGGGCCCGCCGGTCAAGTTCAGGAACGGGGTCTTCTTCCGGGCCTTCGACCTGGTCATTCTTCTCGGCAAAGCGGGATTTTCCGACCCGCGCCACAGGCCCATACCGCTGTGGCTGACGCTCGCATGAACCCGACAGAGGCCCTCTCCTCCCCCCTGTGGCGCAGGGCCCTTCCCGCCTCCCTCCCCTATCTGCTCCTCTTTCTCGGGTTGATCCTGCTTCTTCTTCACCATCGCACCGTCCTTCCGGACCGGGAGATCTCGCGTCTTCTTTCCGGGCTTCCCGCTCCGTTCTTTTATGTCTGGTCCGTTCTCTGCCGGTCGGGAAATGTCGAGATCGAGCTTCCCGTCCTCCTGGTCGCAGGGGGGCTCCTGTGGCGCCGGAGGGAGAGGGAGCGTCCGGTTCTCACGGCCTTTCTTGTCGTCCTTGTCCTGGGAACCCTCCTTGAGCATCTCCTGAAAATGAATCTGCCCCGTTATGCCCCCCCGGAAGAGTTCCAGCACGACCCCCTGACCGGATGGGAAATCTTCTTTCCGGCCCACTTCCATGTCAGGAGCTCCTTCCCGTCGGGACACACCTTCCGGGTCCTCCTGATCCTTCTCTTTGTGGACCGCTACTTTCCCAGGCTTCGCCCGGCCGTTCTTGTCTGGGCCCTCCTGATCATGGCGGGGGTCGTGGCCCTGGGCTGGCACTGGAGCTCCGATGTCCTGGGCTCCCTCCTTCTCGTCCTCTTCCTTCGCCCCTGGCTCGATACCCTCGGAAAATCGATCAAAAAGTCCTGATCCTATCTGATTTTTGTTTGGTACGGAAAGCCGCTTCCCTTTCCAGGGGAAAGCGTCTATCGTGGAGCGCCGGAACCGACCACCGCTCAGCAGGGGAAACCCGAAAGGATGACTTAGATGTCCGACGGATCGAACCGGGTCTCGGAATGGCCCGAATATGAACGTCCCAGAGAGAGGCTTGTGGCCTCCGGAGCCCGGAACCTTGCGGATTCCGAGCTTCTGGCCATCCTTCTCCGGACCGGAAACAGGAACGAGTCGGCCCTGGCCCTGGCCAAGAGGCTCCTGACCACCTTCGGGGGAATCCCCGGCCTCTCGAGACAGCTGGTGGCCGATCTCTCGAAGGTGAAGGGGGTGGGTCTGGCCAAGGGGGCCCAGATCCTGGCGGCGCTCGAGCTGGGACGGAGGCTCGCCGACCGCTCGCTGATGCCGGAGGAGGTCATCCGTTCGGGGGAGAGCGTCTACCGCCTCCTGGGGCCCCGTCTCCGGGAGGACCGAAAAGAGTCCTTCTGGGTGCTGCTTCTTGACCAGAAGCACCGCCTCCGAAAGAGCGAGCGGATCTCGGAGGGCACCCTCTCCATGACCCCGGTTCATCCCCGGGAGGCCTTCTCGCCGGCGATCCGGGAGTCGGCGGCTGCGGTGATTTTTGTCCACAACCATCCGTCGGGGGATCCGGAGCCCTCTCCCGACGACTGGTCCCTCACGACACGGCTGGTGGAATGCGGGCGGCTTCTGGGGATCCGGGTCCTCGACCATGTGGTGGTCGGGGACCACGCCTTTGTGAGCCTCAGGGACCGGGGGGCCCCGATGGAATGACCAGGGGGACCAGAAGGGCCAGGGCCAGGAGGGTTATCGCCAGAATGGGGGGAGTCAGGAGAAATCCGGTCCGGATATACTCTCCCCAGCCGATCTTTTCCCCTTTTTTCGCAAGGACGTGGAGCCAGAGAAGGGTGGCCAGGCTTCCGATCGGGGTGAGCTTGGGACCCAGGTCGCAGCCGATGATGTTGGCATAGATCATCGTCTGGCGCACCGGCTCCGAGAGCCCATGGGCCTGCTGGATGGAGAGGGTTCCGGCCAGGACGGCGGGAAGGTTGTTCATGACAGAGGAAAGGACCGCGGCAAGAAATCCCATTCCCAAAGAGGAGGCCACCACCCCCATCTGTCCGATCCGCTCCAGGAGGTGGGCCAGGTGGTCGGTGAGCCCGGCGTTTTTCAGGCCATAGACCACCAGGTACATGGAGAGGCTGAAGAGGACGATCTGCCAGGGGGCCTCCCGAAGGACCCGGAGGATGTCGATGGGAGGTCTCCGGACCTTCTGGTGCCATCGTCCGGCCAGGAGCAGGAGGAAGAGGGCGGCTGCCGTCATAATGATGAAGGCCGGCATGTGGAGGCGGGCGGTCAGGAAGTAGGCCAGAAGGATCGCCCCAAGGACGGGGAAGGCCGCCCGGAAGACGACCGGGTCATGGATGACGCTTTGGGGGTCCGGCAGTTTCTCGAGGTGGTAGCGCTCCGGGAGATGGGCCCCGAAGAGAAGCCACAGGGCGGCGAGCGTGGCCAGGATGGAGACTAGGTCCACCGGAACCATGAGGGCGGCGTAGCGGTCGAAGGGAATGTGAAAGTACTTCGCCACGATGATGTTCACGAGGTTCGAGATCATGAAGGGAAGGCTCGCCGTGTCGGCGATGAAGCCTGTGGCGATGATGAAGGCCAGGGCCCCCCGGGGCGAGATCTCCATCCGTAAAAGCAGGGCCAGGACGATCGGGGTTAGGAGAAGGGCCGCCCCGTCATTGGCGAAGACGGCGGAGATGGCGGCCCCCAAGAGAACCACGAGGGGAAAGAGACGGCGTCCCGAGCCCCCTCCAGCCCGGGCGATGTGGATGGCCGCCCAGTGGAAAAAGCCCGCCTCGTCCAGAAGGAGGGAGATGATGATGAGTGCCACAAAGGTAAAAGTGGCATCCCAGATGATGTGCCAGACCACGGGGATATCACTCCAGGTAATGACGCCGGTTGCCAGCGCCAGCACCGCACCGCCCATGGCACTCCAGCCAATACTCAGCCCCTTGGGTTGCCAGATCACCAATATCAACGTTGCCAGAAAGATCA
>DAIBTC010000076.1 GCA_027415345.1 Nitrospirota bacterium | reverse complement strand
ATCCCGA
Organism: Nitrospirota bacterium; assembly: GCA_027415345.1. Taxonomy (GTDB): domain Bacteria; phylum Nitrospirota; class Leptospirillia; order Leptospirillales; family Leptospirillaceae; genus UBA4572. The sequence goes on along the minus strand of DAIBTC010000076.1, from coordinate 8,169 downwards.
AAGAGACTTCAGGCAAAGGATAGAACAAGATTTTAAAAAAAGATAGTCCGTCCTTAATGGGAAATCCGAAATTCTGGAAATCCGACCCCTTTCACCCCGGAGTCAAAAGCCGGCGAAAGGCTTGGAGAGCCTTGTTACGAGAGGTTGCAAGCTCCACAATCGGATCCGGATAAGAGGAAGAAAAATCCTCCGATTTTTTTTCCGAACCGCCGGGAATCTTCCATGGACGATGGACAAACCGGTCCGGGATCCGGGCAAGTTCCGGGAGGAACTTTCGCACATACTCCCCCCGGGGATCGTAACGCTCCCCCTGGAGGACAGGATTGAAAACCCGGAAAAAGGGAGCCGCATCGGTTCCGCACCCCGCCACCCACTGCCAGGAGGCGAAGTTGGAGGCTGGATCGTAGTCCACCAGGTTATCAGCAAACCAGGCGGCCCCCGACCTCCAGGAAATCCCCAGGTTCTTGACCAGAAAGGAGGCCGCCACCATTCTGACCCGGTTCGTCATCCCGCCGGTTTGGCGAAGCTCCCGCATGCCGGCATCTACGAGGGGAAAGCCGGTCATTCCCTTTTTCCAAAGCTCAAACTCCCGTCCTCCGGTCTCCCAGGGATAATCAAGGAAGCTTCTCCGGAGGGGGCTCTCCATCATCTGCGGGTGGTGCCAGAGAAGATGGGCAGAAAATTCCCGCCATCCCAGCTCCTCCAGGAATTTTTCCCGGTCTTTTTCCGAAGCCTCCGATTCGCTCACCTTCCACCAGACCTGGCGGGGGCTGATCTCGCCCTGGGCAAGATGGGGTGAGAGATTCGAGGTTCCGGACTCTGCCGGAAAATCCCGCCGCCGCCCGTAGCCTGCCAGATCCTCCGCAACGAAGGCCCCAAGACGCTCATGGGCCGCCGACTCTCCCGGCCTCCAGAGCCTTCGCATCGTGTGCGCCCAGTCGGGCGCAGGAGGATCCCACCCCCAGTCCCCAAGCCGCTCTCCCCGGGGAGCCGGAACTTTGGCAATCCTTTCCGGAGCCGGAAGGGGAAGATCGGGGGGAAGACGGCTCCGGCAAGAACGCCAGAAGGGGGTAAAGATCTTCCAGGGCCCGCTCCGTTCCTCCGGAACAAATTCCGGCGGAACGAGGTAATCCGAAGATTCGGTCCGGAATGCGATTCCGGCGCCGGAGAGAATCCGGGCCACCCTGAGATCAAGGCGCCTCTCCTCGGGAGTCCGGCCCGGAGCGGCATGGACGGCTCCGATTCCCCGGTCTCTGGCAAGCCGGAACAGGATCTCCTCCGAAGGGCCCCGAAGAAGAACCAGTGTCAGACCATGGGAGAGGAGGTCTCCATTCAGGGCTCGGAGACTTCCCGCAATCCACCATTTCCGGGCCCCGTCAGGGAGGGTGTCGAGGGAGGGATCCCAGATGTAGACCGGAAGGACCGGGCCCTCCCGGACGGCCTGATTGAGAGGGGAATTGTCGGAGAGGCGAAGATTGTGACGGAACCAGACGATCGATCTCAAAGATTGCCTCCTTTCACAACGAATCCTGGAGCATGGAGCCGGAACCCTATAAGGACACTCCGGCCTTCAGTCAAGCTCGTCCTCATCCTCCCGGACCCGCTCGACCAGGGGATCGGAGGCGGCCCTTCCGACGGCAGGGGGAGGGGGCCCCGGGACCATGCGGTCGGCCAGAAATCGCGAAAGAACAGGTCCTAAAAGGAGAACCCCCATAAACCGCAGGGTCTGAAGGGCCATGATGAAGGAGATGTCGAGATGGGGGGCCGAGGCGGCGATGATCGCCACGGAATCCATCCCTCCGGGGCTCGTCGCCAGGTAGGCCGTCAGGGGATCCATTCCCAGAATCCCGACCAGAAGGAGGGCGATCAGCCCCGAGAAGAGCACCAGGGCCAGGATCGCCATCAGGGTCCGGGGGAGGGCCGTCAGGGCGTGGAGCAGGATGGGACGGGTGAATCCCAGACCGATGCCCCAGCCGAGAAGGGTGTAGGCAATGGCCAGAAGAAGCGGGGGAAGGGTGATCGAAAGTCCCGCCTCCGCATGAAGGACCGATCCCAGAATCATCGGGAGGAGCATAGCCCCCGCCGGAATCTTCGAAAGCCTTCCCGCCACGGCCCCCAGGGAGAGGACCAGGAGAGTCTCCAAGAAGCTCTTCCAGGGAACGGCCGCAAAAAGGGAGAAGGAGGTTAGGGGAAGACCGGGGGCGGGAAGCCAGAAACGGACAACCAGGGAGGCGACGGTCACGACAACCACCACGCGCAGGTATTGCATGAAGGCCACGAGTCTCGCGTCGGCCCCGTAGGCCTCGGCCATCACCATCATGACGGAGGCGGCCCCCGGTGAGAGCCCCCAGATGGCAGTCGTTCCAGGAAGGATCCCAAGGCGCCCCAGGAGCCATCCAAAAAAACTGGCGGCGGCAATGGTGGAAAAAACCACCAATAAAAGGAGTGGCCACTGGGTCCGGAAGCTTCCCAGGATCGACGGGGTGAGCATGCGGGCGATCATGGTTCCGATGACGGCCTGGGAGGCCAGATGAAGGAGGGGAGGGATCCGGAGCGCCATCCCGCGGGTGGCCAGAATGATCGCGGCCACCATGGGGCCCATGAGAAGGGAGGCCGGAAGACGGGCCAGGGAAAAAAGAAGGGAAAGCCCCACGGAGAGGAGCAGGAGAAGGGACCACGAGGCGGCCCGGCTCCCCGGAAGAGGCGGCAGGAGAGGAAGGATGGGCATAATTCCTCTACCTTAAACCCGGATGAGAGCCGGAACAAGGGAAAAGGAGAAAAAGGAAAGGATCACCCCCTCCTTTTCGAAAGGACGAAAAGATGGTAGCGGTTGGCGAGCTCCACCCGCCCGGTCCCGGGATCCTGATAGGGAGTGAAGGCCTCCGTGGCCCTTTCGAAAAGCTCGGATTCAAGATCCTTCCGACCTCCCAGAAGGAGGGCGAACCGTCCGGTTCCTATGATCGCCCTTGCCGCCGACAGGCGGTCCCCGAAACGAAAGAGAAGCCAGCGGGACTCGTGGGCGTGGATTTCAAGGCCGGCCTCCCCTGTGGCAGAAAAGAGCCAGGGACTGATTCCCGGAGAATAGGGGGATTCAAGCGGAGGAATCAGGCTTGGGACGGGGTGAGGCCAGCCTTCGACAATGGCTCTTGAGACCGCTCCCAGGGCCGTCTCGGAGGGTGGCCCCCAGGCCGAGAATCCATAGAGTCCTCCCGGTTTCAGGAGACGGGAAATGGCCGCGATCTGGGCCTCTGGATCTCGTGAGAAGATGGTCCCCATGGAGGAGATCACCGTTCCGAAGCTTTCCGGGGCAAAGGGCAGACGGTCCTGGTCGGCCACCACGCCATGGCTTCCTCCCACCTTTTCCCTGGCAAACCCCAGCATCCGGTGGGAGAAGTCGCACCCGACGGCGATCCGGGGGGTGTGCCGCCTCTCGAGGGCCGCCATGGCCGTCCCCGGACCGCAGGCCAGGTCCAGGACCGGAGAAGGAAGGGGAGAGGGAAGAAGGAGGGCCAGATAGTGAGAGACCTCTTCAAGGTGAAGGGCGAAACCCTCCCTGTAGGACGGAGCCGCCTCCTCCCACCCCCCGCGGATGGACATCGGTTGACTGGTCTCTTCCGCCATTTCTCTCCTCCTTGTCCTTTCTCATAGTCCCGCCTCATACCCTATAATCAACCTGAGGTCTCATCCACAAAAAAAGGTCTGCCCCGCTCGGGATCCTTAAAGTCCCGGAAGGTATCTCATGAGGTCCGGAGACTCCCGAAAGGCAGGACCAGGTGATCCGGTCCCACCCTGCCAAAGGAGGATGAATGACGCCCAGGACAGATCCCATCGATCCGGGCCTTCTGGCCAGTACACTCCTTGGGGCCGATGGCCTGATCCTTTCAGCCGGGGCCGGAATGGGAGTGGACTCCGGACTTCCCGACTTTCGGGGGACGGAAGGGTTCTGGCGGGCCTACCCCTCTCTCGGCCGCTTTGGAATCCGGTTCGAGGAGATCGCAAATCCGCGCGCCTTCCACGACGATCCCCGCCTGGCCTGGGGATTCTATGGACACCGGCTTCTCCTCTACCGGAAAACCAGCCCCCACGAAGGCTTCGGAGGACTGCTGGAACTGTCCGCCCTCTACCAGAAAGGCTCCTTCGTCTTCACGAGCAATGTGGACGGACAGTTTCAGAAGGCCGGATTCGGTGAAGAGAGAATCGTCGAATGTCACGGATCCATCCACACCCTCCAGTGCTTTGAAGATTGCGGGAATCTCCTCTGGAGCGCCGAAGATTTTCACCCCGAGATCGACCCCGACTCGGGGAGACTGCTCTCCCCCCTTCCCCGCTGTCCTCGGTGCAACGCCCTGGCCCGGCCCGGGATCCTCATGTTCGGCGATGACGGATGGAACGACAGCCGGACACGAGGGCAGGAGAGACGTTTTCGGGACTGGAGACGGACGGTCTCCCGTCCGGTGGTCATCGAAACAGGAGCGGGAATGGCCATCCCCACGGTCCGTCTCTTCGGAGAGGCCCAGAGAGCCCCGATAATTCGCATCAATCCCCGGCAGTGGCACACGGACCGGGAGGGGGACATCGCCCTTCCTCTCGGGGCCCGGGAGGGAATCAGCCTCCTTCTCCGGGCCATCCGGGAGCGGGAAGGTTCAGGCCAGGGCCATTGACCCAAGACAGCGAGCCATCTCCTCCTCCATCATCTCCGCCGGATAATGGATCCGCCACCCATGGCCGGGAAGGACCCATTCGAAGTGGTAGGATGCCAGGCGTTCCATGGACCGGATCTGCTCCTTCCAGGAGTACCAGCAGGTGCGTCGCGACGCCCTGAGCCCCTTTTTGGCGGGGCTATAGGAGAGGTGGTCCCCCGTGAAGAGATACCGGTCCTGAAAGAGAAGGCAGGTCGACCCCGGGGTGTGGCCGGGAGTGGGAATGAGAAGAAGATCGGGATCAAGCCGGACAGCCCCCTGTCCCGTAAGGAGGCGCTCGATCCCCCGGGTCCCGAGGCCGGAATCGGCCTCATGGAGAATCCGTTCGCATCCGAAATGGCGATGGAACTTTTCATGGTCGGCCACATCGTCCGAATGGGTCAGGAAGAGGAGGGCCACACCTCCCAGAGCCTCGAGCCGGTCGACGATAGGTTTGGCAAAACGGGGGGAATCGACCAGGATGTTTCCCCCGGGTCGTTGGATCAGGTAGCTCATGGCGCCGAAGCTTTTGGGGGAGGTGAATCCGCACTCGAAGACGGGGCCGTCGATCCGCTCCGGGAAGAGGCTCTCAACCGATCCGGGATCCACCCGGGTCAGGGTTCCAATCGCGGAGACGGGACAGGAGACCAGGGCCCCGAGGGCACGACCGAAGGCGGCCCGGTCCTCCGGCTGGCGGAAGACCCGGGCCATCTCCCCGGCGTCATCGAAGGTCTCGGGAGCTACCCGCTGGCAGACGCCACAGTCGATGCATCCGGAATCGACAAAAAACTCCCCCGGAACATTGAAAGACAACCTGTTGGCGATCTTTGCCATGACAATCCTCCGAAAGCGGAACTCCCCCAAGACTCCGATGGTCTCAGATATCACCGTCGGAAACCCAGAACTCTGTCAGGGACTCTCCTGATTTTAACAGGGGTCCGGGACGGGGGAAAGGCGGCCTCACCTCCTCCCGTGGCCCCGTTTTGCAGGAAACCCGACTTTTTTCTTGTCACCCTCCTCCCGACTGTGTTATCTAACACACACTCCCTGACCCGTAATCCAAAGATCCGGAAGATCCCGACTCCCCCGAAGGGCGCGGCCGGTCCGTCCTCAAAATGGCTTGCACCCTGGAAGAGTCACACAGGAAGATCCGAAGAAGAAAAGACCGTTTCTTACCTTCACAGGATATGCCAAAACCGTCTCACCAACGGGCTTTTGGGAGGGGGCTGACCATGGAATTTTTTCCGATTGCCCTGCTGGTAATCATTGCTCCCCTCGCGGCCGCCCTGGCCGCCTTCCTCTCCGGCCCAAACCCGATCCCGCCGTGGGTCTACCGGTTTGGAACAATGTCCCATCTACTCTCTTTTGTCGCCGCCCTGGCCCTCTTTTTCCATGTGGCCGCTCCTGGGATGCCCCCCATCTCCCATCCCCTCCTCTCCTCCCCCTGGGAGGTCCTCTCGATCGGACTCTCCGTCGACAGGCTGGCCGCGGTAATGATGGTGCTGATCGCGGGGATCGGGGCCATCATCCACCTCTATTCCATCCGCTTCATGGGGGATGAAAAGGGAGCCGGGAGGTTTCACTCCCTCCTCTCACTCACCATCGCAGTCCTTCTTTTCATGGTGTCGGCGTCGAGCCTCCTGGGCCTCTTTCTCTGCTGGCAGCTTCTGAGCGCGCTTCTCGCCCTCCTGGCCTACAACCATTTTCACCCTCCCACCGCCCGGGGAGCCTTCCGGACCTTCATCATGCTCCGGGCGGGAGACCTCTTTTTTCTTTCGGGACTTCTCGTGGCCTATCATTTCTACCGGACCACCGAGTTTTCCCTTCTCTTCTCGCGAGCCCTCACCCACCCCCAGACCCTTGTCCTCTCAGTGGCCGGAAGTCCTCTCGTCCTTTCCGCAAACACTCTGACGGCCCTCCTGATTTTTGTCGGGGCCATGAGCAAGTCGGCCCAGTTTCCCCTCCACATCTGGCTTCCCGATTCCCTCTATGCCCCGACGCCGGTCCATGCCCTTCTTCATGCGGGAATCATCAACGCCGGCGGGTTTCTGCTGAACCGGCTCGCCCCCCTTTACGGGCACACCCCGGCAACACTTCACACGATCTTTGCCGTGGGCCTTCTGACAGCCATCCTGGGGGCCTGCCTGATGCTGACCCAGAACGATATCAAGAAAACCCTGGGTTACTCGACCATCGGACAGATGGGATACATGATCATGGAATGCGGTCTGGGGGCCTTTTCCCTGGCCGCCTTTCACCTCATCGCCCACGGTCTCTTCAAGGCCACCATCTTTTTAAACTGCGGGAACGTCATCCACAAGGCCCGAAAGGACCCGAGGCTCCCCGAACGGACGGAGGAGGGAGAGAGGGGGGACTTTTCTCCCCTGACCTGGACCACCGGCCTTCTCACGACACTGCTCCTCCCCCTTGTCCTCCTTCTCGCAGTCCACGGCGTCCTTTCAATCCCCTCGGCCGATTCCCGGGGAGCCATCATCTTTCTTTTCTTCAGCTGGATCACCTCGGCCCAGGCCATCCTGACCCTTTACCGCCTGAGAGCCCTGGGATCCTGGAAAGTCGCCGCCATCATGCTTCTGACCCTGGGGCTGGTGACCGCGACCTATCTGGTGGCGGTCGAAAGGTTTACGACCTTTCTCTATCCCGACCGGACGGTCGCCGCCTCCTATTTTCGGGCGGGCGCCCTTCCGGATCCTCTCTTCAGCCTTCTCATCCTTTCGGCCTCCCTCTCCATCCTTCTCTACTGGATCTCGGCCCTGGGAAGAAGCCACGGGTCACCGGTCTGGATGAACAGAAAGCTAAAGGAAGGCTTCTTTCAGCTAAAGGCCCACCTCTATCTCTTCTTCCTGAACCGTCTCTATCTCGACCGCCTCCTCGGTCGCTCCGGGGAACTGCTCCGGCGGGGAGCCCAGGCCCTTGACAGAAGTCGCCTCCTCCTGCCGGTCGGGGTTCTTGTTACGCTCCTGCCGGCCATCGGCTCTCTTCCCTCCCTGATCCGCCTTCCCACCCAAAGTCTCCTTCTCCTCCTTCTTTGCGCTCTTGCCCTTCCCCTCGTCCCCCTTCACCCCCTCTACCGGACCCTCCTGACCCATCTTCCGGGCCTCCTTCCGGTCCTTGCGGCCCTTCTCCTTCCGGCGGGAGGTTTTGTCCTGGCCTCGGACCTTCTGCCCACTCTCCCTCCGGCCCTTCTGGACACCCTCGGGCACCTGGCTCTCTTCGGGGCCTTTTACGGGGGCTTCCGGGCGATGCTCCAAAAGGAGGTCCTTCCCCTCCTGGCCGATACCAGCCTTTCCTTCTTCTCAATCCTCTGGTGGCATCTCTCCCGGGAGGGGGCGGCGACCGCAGCCGATACCCTCTTTGCCGGGGCCGCGACCCTGGTGACGGCCGGAATGATCCTGGTCTGGACACGAATCCGGGCAAGATACGGAAACCTTCCTCCGGAACGGATCGTGGGCCTTGCCGAAGCCATGCCGCG
>DAIBTC010000075.1 GCA_027415345.1 Nitrospirota bacterium | reverse complement strand
CACCCACCGGAAGTTCGGGTTCTGACAGCTTTCGGGTCCGCCTCCCGTGACGTGGGGCTCGTGAACGCATCCGGCCTCGGCCACTCCCCGGAAGGCTCTCAGTCCGTCCGAGACCACCACCGCAGAAGCGGCGAGATGCTTCCTGGCCCAGCGGTCGGTCACCGGTTTGCGAAAACCGGACACTCGGGTCAGCCGAAGGCGCATGGGACGACTGTCCGAGGTGCAGGTGCCGGCCGCCACGAACGGCGTCTTTCCGAGAGTACCCTGTCCCCGCTTTCCGCCGTGTCTTTCCCCGCCCCAGTAGGCGTCATCGATCTGAACGAGGCCGTCCAAAGGGCGGCTGTCGTCCCGCTCCTTCATCACGTGAAGAATCTTGTGCGAAAGACACCAGGCGGTGAGGGAAAGCTTCGTTCCCGAGAATATCGTTCCGGCCGTGAGCGAGGTCTGATGGTGGCAGGCATGGGTTTGACACCTTCCGACCGACAGCAGGCAGAAACGGTTGTGGTCACAGGACAGACAGTGAAACCCCTAGGGGCCACCGATGCCTGAACACCCCCTCCCGGCATTGCGCCTCGGTCCCGAACTGTTTTTGAAAGTCCGGGAAACTCAAGCATTTCTGAAATTGCACCCGATTTTTGGCTATGATCCCGCCGTGATGGAAATCCCTATCAAGCCAAGAAAATATTCCATCACGAGAAAGGCTAACTTTCATGGGTAATCAGGAAGGCATAAGAATAGGAAAAGATTTTTCTGGAGGTTTGGGCTAAAAGTTGCTCTGGCGGAATAGGGGTCTTCAAGGATCGTCCTTGAGCAAATAAATAATTCATTTAAGAAGCGACTTAATTGAAAACGACCTGAGGGTCCCCTCTAGTAAGGGGGAATCTGGCGGCTGGGTCTTGAAGAAGTTTTACAGGAGGATTTCAGGCGGCTCCATATAGGGGGAGCCGCCCTTCAAGGCTAGTAACTAGAGTCTTTCTTTTTGGCGAGATCGGCCTTTTTTTGTTCCGCATCGCATCGTTTCAGGATGCGGCGGATATCGCGGACAACATGAGAGTGGGTGTCAGGGCCGGCCATTCGAAGCATGTGTTTAGCATTGTTGCAGTCCATGTGAGTCTTGGGATCTCGAAGCAGGTGATCGTAGGCTAGGCTGAATGACGGAAGGGACAGGATGCTGAGAAAGGCTAGTCCCGAAGCGGCCAAGAAAAGATTCTTCATGAGCTTCTCCATTTTAAAAGGGTAACCGATAAGGAGCGAATTCATGATACAACAGTACATTCTTCCCTTCAAGATCGTAGCAACCGACTTTAGACCAGACATAATCTGTCCGATTTTGTAGCACAACAGTTGTCCAGTTAAATAAGGGGTTAAAGGAATCTCCCGATGGACCGGACAACAGGAGGTCCGGAAGATGCGCGATTTGAAGAGACGGGAATTGAATGGAAGAAACGGTAACTGTCACGCAATCTGTCGTACGTGTTTTAATTTTCTCCGTCAAATTGTGGCCAGTTTCCAGCCGACTCTCACTGAGGGTTGCGGGTGATCTTTTCTGCTGACTCCAGTCTCTGTGGTTGAGTCCTTATAATTCTGGTAAAATTGAAAAAGTCATCATTCTTCCAAAGTAAGGGTTGTTGCCTAAACAGCCCTCTCTTAATAAGGAGGAATTAATGGCCCGATTTAAGGTTACTGTGAATTCCAAATATTTTAAAAAATTTTTGTAGAATTAAACTACTATTGATACAGCACATTATATTTCTTTAGAGTTTTACAAACTCTTTATGAAAACCGGCCTCCCATCTCCTTTGGAGGAATCGTGGCTGCCCCGCGGACAGATCCACTGATCCAAAATCGATCCTCCCTGTTTCTCCGCTTTCTCTCGACCAACCTGAAAAACCCCTATCCGGTCTTTGCCCTCGTGATTGTCCTTCTGGTCTGGGGCATAGTCTCCTTTCGGAGCATTCCCCGGGACATCTTTCCCCATATTCCCATCCCAGTCGTCATGATCGCGACCTTTTATCCCGGGATGGACGCGACCGAAGTCGAGCGCAATATCACCGACATTCTCGAGCGGCAGTACACGATGGCCCGGGAGGTCGACCGAATCGAGTCGCGATCCTTAAACGGCATGAGCCTCATCAAAATCATCTTCCACAGCACTATCAGCGAAGACCATGCCGTCTCGATGATTTCCGAGCTCTCCTTGTCGACACTGGGCAGCCTTCCTCCCGGAACGAACCCTCCGATGGTCATCTCCTACAGCTTTTCCAACGTCCCCCTCTGCCATCTTCTAATTTCCTCGTCCACACTGGACCAGGCCCACCTCTATGATCTTGCCACCAATGTGATTCGCCCCCAGCTCGGAGGATTGAGAGGGGTCTCTGCCCCTCCCATCTTCGGAGGAAAAATCCGGCAGTTCAACATCGAACTCGATCCCTTCAAACTCCAGACACTCCAGCTCGCTCCCCTCGATGTGGTCAACGCCCTCTATCGCGAATCATTACTGGTTCCAACAGGAAACATCAGGCTGGGCCCCCTTAATTACTACACAAAGTTCGACCAGCCCGGCTCCCTCGAAGATATCCGGAACATTCCGGTGGCCACCGTCAAAGGAGTCTCTATCTTCATCAAGGACCTCGCGTCAGTTCAGGATGGATTCGCGCCCCAGGAAAACCTCGTTCTCACCGACGGGGTTCCACAGGTTGTCATGCCGGTTTACCGTGAAGGTGGTTACAGTGCGTTGACGGTCATCGATGCTATCCGCGACAAGATCCCGAAACTCCGGAACCTTCCAAAGGATCTCCATATCCGGCTTCTCTTCGACCAGACCCTCTACATCCGGGACTCCATCTCTTCCGTGATATACGAAGGTCTCTTCGGGCTCCTGTCGGCCTTTGTTGTTCTCTGGATCGTTCTAGGGGACATCCGGCAGGCTACCATCGGCGTCATCATGGTTCCCCTTTCCATCCTCGGGGTCATCATCCTGTTGCGCGTCACCGGGAGCACGCTAAACATCATGACTTTGGGCGGGATTGCCGTGGCCATCGGGCCGATGATCGACCATCTCGTCCTGATGCTCGAAAGCTTCGATGCCCACAAGGGCGACAATGTGACGCGGGGTCCCTTCGCCCTTCTTCCGGCCATGATTCCAGTCGCGGCCCCCAACGCCCTGGCCACCGGAGCCATGTCCATCGTCTTTCTTCCAATTTTTTTCCTTCACGGTCTGGTGCACTATCTCTTCGTCCAGTTCGTCATTGCCCTGATCGGGGCTAATCTGTTCTCTCTTCTTCTCTCCCTGACTGTTCTACCCTGGATCGTTTATGCCCTGAGACAGGGAATCTCCTCCTCAGGGCTTCCTCCCCGGAGTCCTGTCAGCTCCTCCAGGAGCCCATCGCTTCAACTCCGGATTCGGGAGGTGTACGAGACCCTTCTTAAGAAGGTTCTGGGCCATCCCGCACGCTCCTTGACGACGATCATCGTTGTCTGGTCCCTGGTGATGGGACTGTCTTATGATGTCCCCGTCAATCTCTACCCGTCGATCGATACTGGCCAATTCAGGATTTTCATCCATTTCCCAAGCGGACTCCGTCTGAAAAATGCCCAGGATAGAATGGCCGACATCGAATCCTCCATCCGGGACACCCTCGGCCCAGGGGTTCAATCGATGATCGGAAATATCGGAATCAAGGCAGGATGGAGCGCTCTGTTCAACATGAACTCCGGGACCGACACCGCGATCCTTGATGTGGCCCTCAGGGCTCGGAATCATCGGTCTTTTTCCTTGAAGACCGCCATCGTTCGCGTCAAGGCCACTCTCGACAGGACCTTCCCGAACATCATCTTCATCTACAAGGAGTCAGGGATTGTCGAAGACCTTCTGAGTCGGGGAGCCATGAGCCCGATCACGGTTGAGGTTCACGGAGACGACTATCGGGAGGACATGCTTTTTGCCAAGCAGCTTTCCCATCGAATTCTCGAACTCCCCGGGGTCCTGTCCACAAATGTGTTCCAGAGAGAGCGATATCCAACCCTTGAGGTCGTCCCTGACAGGGCCCTGATCAAAAGCCTGGGGTCCTCATCCGACCATGTGGCCAGGAATCTCCTGGTCAGCCTCAACGGAAACAACCAGATCCGCCCCATCCTGTGGATCAACCCCCAAACAGGGTTTGCCTACTATCTCTCGGTCTTCATCAATCCATCCCTTCTCAGGACAACCCATGACCTAATGGAACTTCCGGCCGCGAAAGACCGGAAGGACCACATTGCCTCTCTCCAGGAGGTGGCCAACATCCTCCATTCCGAACTTCCGGAGGCCCTTTCCCACGATGCCCTGGACCGGGCCGTCAACATTCTTGTCTTTCCAGTCCCGGGAAAATCGATCAAGGTTTCGGATATCATCGCTAAAAGTCTCGCTTCTCTCTCCACTCCGAAAGATGTGGGAATCCGGTTTGTCGGAATGACCCACTATATCCGGCAATCCTTCAGCCAGTTTACCGAGGGCATTCTCATGGCGGTGTTCTTTCTCTACCTTCTTCTCCTCCTCTTTTACCGAAGCTTTCTCGCCCCCCTCGTCGTTCTGGGCACCATTCCCCTAGGAATTGCCGGAAGCCTTTTTTTCCTCAAGGAAACCGACTCCTCCCTCAATCTCATCTCCATCATGGGAATCCTGATGTCGATCGGCATTGTGACCAGCAACAGCATCATTCTGGTCGATCGGATCCTCGAGCACAGGAGAGAGGGGGCTCCCGTCGAGCAGGCGCTCAGTTTCGGATGCCTGGAGCGGGTCCGGCCCGTTCTCATCACCACGATCGTCACTATCTTCGCCATGATCCCCATCTCCTTCGTCTGGGGAACCGGATCGGAAAACTCTGTCCCCATGTCCCGGGCCATCATTGGAGGTCTTCTCCTGTCCACGCCGATCACGCTTCTCCTGACTCCGCTTCTCATGCGACTCGTCCTGGCCCGCATGACGGGGCCGACCCGTGAAGGTGAACAATGAGCTTCCACCGCCCTTTCCGCGCGCTCCTGATCCTCTTCCTCCTGGTCTTTCTCCTGGTCGGATGTCGAAATTCGGAGAAATCCTTAAGGGGCAAGGTCCGATCCTCTCAAGCCGTCTCCGTCGCCATCCCTGTTTTCCGGGATTTTCCCATCTACATCAAAACCCCCGGAATGGTGCTCCCCTTCGAGGAGGCTGACCTGTTTTCCTGGGTCACCGGATTTGTTGGAGACGTTCCGGTCGATATCGGCTCAAAGGTCCGGCAAGGGGATATTCTGGCCACCATCCATGTCCCCGACCTTTCGAACCGGTTTCTTAAGGCCTTGGCGAGCTTCCAGCTGAAATTCGTCGTTCTGAAACGCTACCAGCGTTCCATTCTTGAATCTCCCGATGTGGTCTCCCAGGGAGAGGTCGACCAAGCCAAGGCACTCTACCTCGAGTCCCTGGCCGAACTGCACCAGCTGGCCAAGGTGCTCCAGCTCACGGTCATTAGAGCTCCATTTGCGGGAACCATCACACGCCGGTTCATCAATACAGGCGACCTAACCCGGGCCGCCGGATCGGGAGGCCGGCATTCGAAGCCATTGTTCCGTATCGAAAATACCGATCTTGTCCGGGTCTCCGTAGACCTTCCTCAGCCCTATGTCAACATGATCAGAATAGGAGCTCCGGCCACTATCCAGCTCATCGAGCCCCATGTTACCCTGACCGGCAAAATCTCCCTGATCAGCGGATCCCTGAACCGCATCAGCAAAACCATGCCGATCCAAGCCATCTTCGACAATCCGACCCACATCCTGAAGCCGGGCATGTTCGTTTCGGTGGGCATGCTTCTCAGGATCCTTCCCCATGTTCTGACAATTCCGGACAGGGCGATCGTCTCACAGGACAAGCGTCCTGTAGTCTATGTCGTGAGTTCGAATAACAGAATCATGATTCGTCCCGTAACCTTGGGCGAGGATGACGGGGTCAGTGTCCAGATCGTGGCCGGACTGACCCCGGCCGACCGGGTCGTCACCCGGGGCAAACACGAGGTAATGGCGGGTGACGAGGTTCTTCCAATAATGGAAAACCCATGAAACGGTGGGGGATTTTTATTGGCCTTCTCTGTCTGCTCTCTGTCGGTGGGGAGGCCTTTGCCTCAGGGGGCACCCCACCGGGAAGCCCCCTGAGTCCTCTCCCCGTGATTCCCGAGCTTCCACCCTTTCCCAACCCCCGCTATGAGGTCCAGCCCCTCTCTCTTTCCCAGGTTCTCATGAAGACCCTGGGGGCGTCCCCCTCGATTGTCATTTCAAAGAGGGAGGTCTCGGTGCGGTATGCCCAAAGGATCACGGCCATCGAAACCTTTTTCCCCTCCATTTCCATCGGGGGAGGGAGTACAGATTATTCTGGCGAGATTCAGAACACGAATGGTCAATTCGAAAATGTCACAAAACAGAGCTCTCAGTTGAGCCACGGCCTCTTTCTCTCGGTCAATCCTCTGTCCTCGTCCTTCCAAACCCTGATCGCCAACACGAACCTCGACAGCGCCCGGTCCTTTCTGTCCGAAACCGAAAACGAGAAGTTGGCCGAAGGGGCCTCCCTTTACTTCAGGACGGCCGGCTCCTATTCCAAGATTGCGATCTATCAGGAAGGGGTCCGGACCTCCCGCAAGATCCTCGACGAGGAGCGGCGGCTTGTGGAACTTGGGGGGGCAAGCGTCGTGGGAATCCTGAGAGCCGCCCACGAGGTCGCGAGAAACACCCGGTTCATGGTGCAGGAAGAAAACAGGGCCTACCGTTTCTCCTTCCGTCTGGCCCAGCTTCTGGGAGAGAGTCCACCGATCCTGCCGACTCCCCGGGAACCCTTTCTTTATCCCCGCCTCTACCTGGACGACCAGGAAAGCCTTCGACATCTTCTGGCCTTGGCGGACCAAAAACGCCCTCTCCTCGCCGGAGTCCGCAAACAAGTCGAGTCCAGACGACAGGCCTTCCAAAATATCCTCTTCGGTCCGGCATTTCCGACCTTATCCGCAGGAATTCTGAACGGCTCCCTAGGACCAGACTTCACAAGTCTGGTCGGAATGAACCAAGCGATCACCATGGCCTTCTGGAATATCGGACCGGGAGGTCTCCTCGACCCTGGGGGGATTCTCCTTGCCCGAAAACAGGTTCGGCTTCAGGAAGCCCGTCTTTCACGGGACCGTTTCATCGTCCACCGTCAGGTCTCCGACAGCTTCGAATCCTTAAGAAAAACACGCCAGGAGGAGGTAGTCGCCCTCGAAGACGTCCGACTCGCCAAGCTGACATTTGACGCCACTCAGACCCGGGTCCAGCTCGGTCTCTTTCATGCCCTGGAGCTGATCATTTCTCTTCGTGACCTGATCAATGCGCAACTCCGCTACATCGACATCGTCGAAGAATTCGAGGCATCCCAGTTCCGCCTGATGGCCGCCATCGGTGTCCGCCCGGATTTCATCGCCGTCAACAGCTATCCGGGTGTCTCGGGGCTCACCGGTCCGGTCGAACCTAAAAACCGGTCAAAAAAACACCGCAAGGACATGCCAACAAAAAGCAGTCAAGAGCCATGAGGGGGGGAGCGAAAAGAGTTCATTCAGGAAATGCGCTTGTTGCGAAAATAAAATCGGGAACCTATACAAAACCAGAGATCCTTTTTTCCATCCCTGACATCGAATGGACGAAAGGAAGGTGGAGGATTGTGATCAGAACCGGACCGACCTCTCTCCCACATCTCTTCGGCGATTCCAATGGACAGATCTTTCCAGAAGCACTTTACCCTTCATCCCGGATAGGGAGCCAAGCCTGGGAGTGCCGCTTTTCGTTTCTTGTTCAGGGCTCTCCAGGGCTTCAAGACGTAGTGGGCAGTGCGGATGAGCTTCCATTCCGACGCACACCCTACAAATCCCCGCCGCATTAACCGGGTCGCGCCCTGAACGGTCTTGATTTGGCCGAAGACTCCCTCCACCATGGCGCCTCCCTGTTTCAAAATCTCCCTGGTCCGATCACCGTGCCTCTTCTCCTCGAATGGCGAGGGAGGCTTTTCTCCAATTCGGCCCCCTCTTTTCCCTTTCGTCCTGGGCCTTCAGGAAGGGGGTTGAGAAAGTACTCCGTCGTTTAAGGTTTTTTCGCGATCGCCTCTTTGTTCCAGTATCCGGTATCGTCCACAATTTCCGGGAAGTCCCCTCAATGTCCTGTAGTTTTCAGGGTGGGTCAAGT
>DAIBTC010000074.1 GCA_027415345.1 Nitrospirota bacterium | reverse complement strand
GAGAGAAACTGGCCCGGATGATTCCCGGGGGAATCGGAAAGGTTGCCGAAAGCGGTCTCAGGACAAATGCCGATTATCGGCGCATGGGTGAAATCGGGTTTTCGGCCGTTCTTGTAGGAGAAGGATTCCTCCTTTCGCCGGATCCCTTGCGGGCGCTCGAGGAGTTTCGTGGGACTCTGGATTAAGATTTGCGGGATTACCCGGGAGGGAGATGCCCGTTTTGTCGAACGATCCGGTGCAGATGCGATCGGATTGGTTTTTTCAGAAAAATCCCCCCGGTTTGTGACGCCTGAGATCGCGAAGGCGATCTGCCTCTCCCTTCCGGAGACAATCCAAAAAGTGGGTGTCTTTGTTTTGCCGGACTGGATCAAAATGAGAGAGATTTTAGACCAGGTTCCGCTCGATGTAATTCAGTGGCACGGAGGTCCTCTGGATACGGAAGGGTGTGGGAGACTGGCGGATTTCGGATTGCCCTGGATTTACGCCGTCCGGTGGTCCGGGGAGGGGACCCTCCCCAATCCGCCCACTGCCTTCAGGGTCCTTGTGGAAGGACGGTCGGATACGGCCCCTGGCGGAACAGGGCAGTCCTGGGATTATGGGCGTCTCTCTCAGGTGGCTTCACCTCTTCCGTTGATTCTGTCGGGAGGTCTTTCGCCTGAAACGGTTGGAACAGCTCTGAAGGAGCTCAGGGAGACGCCTCTGGCGGGTGTCGACGTATCCACCGGTGTGGAAAAGAGTCCGGGAATCAAGGATGAACGGAAAGTCAGGGATTTTGTCCAAAGTGTGAGGGATTGGGAGAGACGGTCATGAAGGGAGGATTGACGAGCTCATCAATGAGACGCAAGGGAACTCCGGTACTTCCTGACATAAGGGGATACTTTGGAGAATTCGGGGGGCGTTTTGTTTCGGAAACCCTGATGTCAGCTCTGCTCGAGCTCGAGAAATCCTTTCGGGAAGCCTGGCGGGAAAAGGCCTTCCGTGATGAGTTCCGTGAGACTCTTGCCGACTATTCGGGAAGACCGACACCCCTTTACTTCGCAGAGTCCCTTTCCCGTGAAACAGGGGGGGCGGAAATCTGGCTCAAACGGGAGGATCTAAACCACACGGGTGCCCACAAGATCACAAATGCCATTGGCCAGGCCCTGCTGGCACGACGAATGGGAAAAAGCCGTTTGATCGCCGAGACAGGGGCCGGCCAGCATGGGGTCGCTACAGCCACTGTTGCGGCTCGCCTCGGGTTCGAGTGCCAGATTTACATGGGATCGGAGGATGTGCGGAGGCAGGCCCTGAATGTCTTTCGCATGAAGCTTCTCGGTTCAGGTGTCTGTCCGGTTGAGACGGGGGGCAAGACTCTCAAGGATGCCATCAGCGAAGCTCTCCGGGACTGGTCCCGCACCGTTCGAACTACGCATTATCTTCTGGGGACAGCCTTTGGCCCCCATCCCTTTCCCCTCATTGTCCGCTCATTCCAGTCGGTCATCGGTCAGGAGGTTCGGCGTCAGATTCTTGCCAAAAAGGGCCGTCTTCCGGACATGCTGGTGGCTTGTGTGGGGGGAGGGAGCAATGCCATGGGCCTTTTTCATCCTTTCATCGGAGACGAATCGGTCAACATGTTCGGAGTGGAAGCCGGAGGACGTTCCATCACACCCGGTGAACATGCGGCCCGTTTTGCCGGAGGAAGCGTAGGGGTTCTTCAGGGGACCAGGACCTTTGTCCTTCAAAACCCCGACGGACAGATCGAAAATACCCATTCTGTCTCGGCAGGACTCGATTATTCGGCGGTTGGCCCTGAATTGGCCTATTACAGGGAAACGGGGCGAATCACTTTTGACTGGGTCGGGGACGACGAGGCGCTCGAGGCCTTTCAGAGACTCTCGCGGACTGAAGGGATCATTCCGGCCCTGGAGAGTTCTCATGCCATTGCCTACGGGGTCCGTCTCGCAAGATCCATGTCCCCTGGCCAGATTGTCGTCATCAATCTTTCAGGTCGTGGGGACAAAGACGTCATGGAGGTCTCCCGGATTCTTGAGTCCAAAGGGGAGGCGGGTTCGTGACCGGCCGCACGGGTACCGGGCCGATATGGCGCCGGGGATTTTCTCCCCCCCCGTTCATTCCCTATCTCGTCGCGGGCGATCCTGACCTCGAAACCACTGCGGACTATTTGAAGATGGCGGCTAGAATGGGAGTATTCGCAGTCGAGCTTGGGATCCCTTTTTCAGATCCGACGGCCGATGGTCCGGTGATTCAGGCCGCCTCCCAGCGGGCTCTCAGACACGAAACGGCCCTGGAAAGCATTCTGGGATGGCTTTCGGGAATCCCCCCGGAGAACCTCCCTCCCCTTTATCTGATGACCTATTTCAACCTGTTCCATCACATGGGAGTGGAACGATTTTGCAGGGAGGCTCAGCGTTCTGGCAGAATTGCCGGTGTGGTAATCCCGGATCTTTCCTTCGAGGACGGGGCATGCTATCGGCCGGTTTTCCGGGCCTACGGGATCAATCTCGTGGGATTCGTTTCCCCCACCACCTCACCGGCCAGGGCCCGGAAAATCGTCCGGGAATCCCGTGGATTCGTTTACTATGTCGGACTGATGGGGACGACGGGAAGTGCCCTGACCCTGACCGATGAAACGCGCAGGATTGTGCGGGATCTCAGACAGTGGACAAGCCTTCCCGTGTGCGTTGGATTCGGGATCTCTTCGGGGGCGATCGCCAGAGAGATTCTTGAATTTGCCGATGGTGTCATCGTGGGCAGCAGGCTGGTCCAGGACGAGAGAGAGCCCGACAGGTGGAAGAAAACCTTCGAGGAGTTTGTGTTATCAGCAGGGAAGGGAAAAGGATGAAGGAAAAGAAACGCTCAGGGTGGCTCGAAAACAAGGACGCGGAACGCAAGTCGACAGATTCTCTCCCCCTCGAGTCTCCGGAGAGTGAAAAGAAGGTTCGGATTCCCGAGGGTCTGTGGATCAAATGTAACCATTGCCGCCAGATCGTCTACCGCAAAGAGGTCGAGCGGGCCGGTAAGGTGTGCCCGAAGTGCAATTATCACTTCCCCATTACCCTCTCGGAACGGCTGGAGCAGCTGGTCGATCCCGGGACCTTTGATGAATTTGCCGCCGACGTGGTCTCTTCGGATCCGCTACATTTCTCGGACAGCCAGCGCTATGTCGACAGGCTTCGCTCCGCCCAGAAAAAAACCGGACTTGAAGATGCGATCCGGGTTGGGGAATGCAAAATCATGAATATGTCGGCAGTCCTGGGGGTTTTTTCCTTTCACTTCATGGGAGGCTCGATGGGTTCAGTCGTCGGAGAAAAAGTGGTCCGGGCGGCCGACAGGGCTCTGGAAAAGAGGTTTCCGCTTGTTCTGGTAACGGCATCAGGAGGGGCAAGAATGCAGGAAGGGATCTTTTCCCTGATGCAGATGGCCCGGACCTCCTCCGCCGTTGGCCGTCTCAAGAAAGCGGGACTTCCCTATATGACGGTTCTGACAGACCCGACCTTTGGGGGTGTGACTGCGAGCTTTGCCATGCTCGGAGACGTCATTATTGCCGAGCCCCGGGCCTTGATCGGCTTTGCGGGACCCCGTGTTATCGAGCAAACCATCCGTCAGCAACTTCCGGAAGGGTTTCAGCGAGCGGAATTTCTTCTCGAACACGGATTTGTTGACATGATTGTCGAAAGAAAGAAGCTCAAGGAGACATTGGCCCAGATCCTCTGCCATCTGGGGCCCGGCCGCAAAGTGGGCTCCCTTTGCCAGGGGAGTCAGGCGGGGTGAGTTCCTCCTCGGTCCAGGATATTCTCTCCGGTCTGGGGCGATTCGGAATCCACCCAGGACTCGATCGGATTCGAGCAGTTCTGGGCTTTCTTGGAAATCCAGAAAAGGGCCCGTTCATATTTCAGATTGTCGGAACGAACGGAAAGGGCTCGACGGCTGCGGCAATCGACGCCATTCTCCGGGAGGCCGGATACCGGACCGGCCGTTACACCTCCCCTCATCTTTCCGATGTGCGGGAGAGAATCATGATTTCAGGAAAGCCTGTTCCGACTTCTCTTTTTGAATTCCTCGTGCGGGACGTCGACACCCTTTGCCGACGTCATCAGCTTGACCTGACCTTTTTCGAGTTTCTGACGGCGGTCGGACTTCTTGCTTTTTCGCAATCAGGATGTCAGGTTCTGGTTCTGGAAGCGGGGCTGGGGGGGCGTTGGGACGCAACGACGGCAGTCAGCCCCCATCTGACGGTGCTGACCCAGGTTGAACGGGATCATGAGGAGATCCTCGGAGAGGGTATCGCAAATATCTTTGAAGAAAAAGTCGCAGTTGGTAAAGCCGGAATCCCCTTTGTTGCGACCCTTTCGGAACCCTCGCTGCGCGAGCGATTTCTGGAACGCCGACGGAAGGCGGGATACATCCCGGTTTTGAACGGTAGGGACTTCGAAGGAGCCTGGACCTCTCCTGACAATATCAACGGGGAGCCGAGGCCCTTTCATTACGTCGGAAGATGGGGGGAACGCGACCTGTCCTCCTCCCTGTCGGCGACCTACCAGATCGACAATCTTTCCGGATCGGTGGCGGCGTTGGAATGGAGCCCCCTTCCCATATCTCCCCGCTCCATCAGGGAGGGGCTTCTGGGGGTTCAAAACCCTGGCCGCCTTGAGATGATCCGGACCTCTCCGCGAGTCATCCTTGATGGAGCCCACAACCCTTCAGCGGTCAAGGCCCTTTGCCGGGCACTCCGGGATCGATTTGGAGAGTCGGAAGACTTCGGTTTTTTTCTGGGAATCCATTCGGTCAAGGACTGGAAGGCCATGATCCAAACCCTTTTTCTCGATGGAAAGGCTTTTTTCTTTCCTGATGTCCCGAAGCATTCAAAGTCCACCCTTCCAGCCGACGGTTCCTGGGTTTCTCCTGATCAAATGGCACAGATGCTCCGAACTCTTGGGAAACCGGGAAATGACCCTGTCGAAATCCAGGATGGAGGTCGGGAGGCCCTTTTCCAGGAAGCATTGGCCTGGGCGAATGCCGGCTCCCATCGTACCCTGGTGGTGACAGGCTCTCTATATCTCGTCGGATACCTCCGGAGTTTTCTGGTTCCCACACCGGATTCCCCTCTCTTTTCCCTGAACGAACGAGACCTGCCGGGTCCGGATCACTCTTGAAAAGTCTGGGATCCGTCCGGTATTTACGGGTGATCCTGGCCATCATGGCCGTCCTTGTCGTCGGGGCCGTTTGGGGGAAGGCCGTCTTTGCCGCTTCCCCAGGCCCACCCTCTGGAACAACGTCATCCGACAAAGTTGTGGTTCTGGCCGACCGGATCCGTCTCAATAAAAAAACCAATCTGCTGCATGCCAATGGCCATGCCTTTATTTCCAAGTCTCCCTGGACCCTCCGGGCCGACTCCCTCATCCTGAACAAGAAAACAAGCATCGTCTGGGGGGCAGGCCATGTGGTTTTCAAGGGTCCCAGAACGACGATGAAAGGGGAAAGGATCCGGGCCAATCTTCTGACGGGCGAGGCCGTTCTCTACCACGGCAAGGTCAAGACCAACCAATATTACAGAATGAACAATACCCAGGTCCTGTATACCTATCACATCCATGGGGAGGAGATACACCGCAAGGATCCCATGCATTACCACGTCGAAAAAGGATCGGTGACGACATGCACCTGTGGAAAGAATGAAAGTCCGGCCTGGGACATCTCCACGAACTCAGGAGACATGACACTGGGAGACTCGTTTGCGGGATCGGGAAATACTCTGGACATCAAGGGGATCCCGGCCCTTTACATGCCCTATTTTTCTTTTCCTGTGGCATCCAAGAAAACCGGCTTCCTGTTTCCATTCCTCCAGGTCAATACTGTCCAGGGATTGGTATTCTACGACTCCTTTTTCTGGAATATCGATCCCTCCTATGATTTGACCGTTTCCTTCGATGACATGTCCAATTTCGGAATCGGAGAAGGGATCACCTATCGCCAGGCGATGAGCGATCATCAGAATCTCTCGATCAATATCACCAACCAGGCGATCGACTATCAGGCTCTGGGACTCAGGACGAACATCGCATCGACGACTGACCTGTATTCTTACAATACAGACAATTTCTCGGTCATGGGAAACATCAACTATGTCAATGCCCAGGACTTCTACCAGCTGATGAGCGTCGGATCGACGATGTCCTTTGATCCGCAGCTTCTTTCGAGTGTTTTCGTGAATGCTTATCAGGACAACAGTGAGGTCAACCTGATCGCAGATTACAATGAAGACATCTTTCCGGGACTCAACACCACGGTGTCGAAGCTTCCCCAGGGAAGTGCCAGCGTCTACGACTACGATCTGGGTTCTTCGGGGTTGTATTTTTCCTCCTTCCTTTCCGGGGCGGATATCGAAAGCGGACCTCTCCTCTTCCAGCGTGGTCTGATTTATCCCCATGTGTCCGGATCCTATGTCCTGGGGGATGGCGCTCTGGTCCTGACCCCCCATGCGGGGGTTGTGACAACGGCCTACAGCCAGGGATATCAGACCGCCAGCCCCTATGACCAGGTGGTCCCAAACGCAGGGATCGGAGCCCAGTCAACAATCGAACGAGACTTTCAGATGGCGGGGGGAGGGACCCTGACCCATCAGGTCCAGCTTGATGCCGATTTTGACTGGGCTCCCCAGAATAATGAGACACAGATCATCCAGAGCGGATTTTCCGACAACATTCTCGGGATGAATGCTGTGACACTGGCCCTGACCCAGCGACTGTTCTACTCCGGAGCCGGAGGATCGAAGGAGCTTGTCTCGTTGAAACTTGCGGACACCTATGATTACCAGATTATCCGTTCGTCACCCCAGGAGATGTTTTTCGGAGGCCAATCCCTCCTGAACCCCTTTCTTCCCATCCAGACCCCCTATTCCCCGATTTACGGGTCAATCCATGTCCTCTCCGGTCAACCCGTCTCCTTTTTTGCGGAAGGATTCTACGACTTTACACAGAAGACCCTCATGACCGAGGATTCGGCCATCTCCTTCAACCAGGCAGCCATTTATCCCGCTCCCGTGATGGTTAATGCCATGCTGGCCCAGACAGTTGCCCATGCCGGAAACATCCCTCTCATGGGAAACTTCTTTAACCCCTACGAGATTACGGAGACCTATAACCAGCCATTCGGGACGAACTTCATTGTTCCCTATCTCGGAATAACAACCCAGATGGGACTCTATCTCGGAGGTGCCTATTATTACGACCTGGGTCAGGGTCCAGGTTCAGGAGCCCAGATGGAGTCTTTCAATTTTGGATACAATGGCCAGTGCTGGTCGGGAGCCTTCATGTACTATATCGTGAACGAACCGGCCCCGCTTCCCGTCCAGACAGGTTTTGGCTTTACAGTCAGTCTCAACGGAGTTGCAGCCCTTGCGCCGATCATGAATGTGATTTCTCCGCCAGTCGTCCCGTAAAGAAGCGATTTTCCCTGAAAGCACTGTCTCTTCACATTATTCAAGGTGGCGTGGTTCTCTGCATCGATCCCCAAAATCGTATCAGGAACTGTTCCGCCCAGAGCCATGCCGATCTGCTGAATCGGAAAACACAAGGCAAATTCCTTTCCCTCTCGTGTGGATTCGAGTCCGCCGTTAATTTTGGTGGGGCTATCAGCATCATGAGGGCGGGATAAGCCAGGATAAGCTCCGGAACGAAGACTTTGCCCGAAGCAAAAGCGAAGGAACCCACAGATGCGATGCGGCGCTTCCGGAATTCCCTTCTGTGGCTTCGTTTAAAGTGGTTCAGGAGGAAGGGGAGGTCTCAACGGATCCAGTTCGAGAGGACGGTCCGGAGAGAAAGAAGGTGCATGGCCACACGCTCGTCGAGAAGGCGTCCGGGAGGGGTTTCGAAGGTTAGCGTTCTGCGGGCTCCCATTTTTTTCAGATAGAGGCCCTGGGGAGCCCCCTTTCTGAAATGACGTGGAAAGGGACGGGACGTCCGGAGAATCAGTCCGTCCCTGGCAGCCATCCCTTCTATTACGGGGGCTTCGTTGATGGGATGACCGGCCTTCCGAAGGGCCGAAATGATCAGTGGACCAAAGGCGTCGGCCTCAGAAGGGGCAAGTTCGTAAAGGTAAAATCCGGGGGTGTCGACATCCTCATGGAGGTCGACAAAAAGGTCTACCGGCCTTCGTCGATAGTCCTTCATCAGAAATCTGATTTCGGGGGGAGGGGTCGGAGAGCCGAAGGCTCGGTTCAGATCCACTCCTTCACGGTTGGCCCGATGTCTCAGGTCAAATCCTGATGGATT
>DAIBTC010000073.1 GCA_027415345.1 Nitrospirota bacterium | reverse complement strand
CCTCAACACTTCTGGATCTGATTGAAAAAGGGGAGATCTGATCCAAGATCACTCACAGAATTCAGAGATCCTCTATCGGCAAGAATTCAGGGGTTGTTTATTGATTGCTCTCAGCCAGGGACGGCAAGCCGTCTCCCCCCCCTCGCGCAACAAGGATCACGGGGTGCCGTCGCCGTGTCTTGAGGAAGGACAGGAGCTTTGGGGAAGGTTACCGCTGGAGGGTTCCTTTCCCGAAATAGTACCAGAGGGAGAAGTTGGGAGTGGTGGACAGGTATTGGTTGGTTCCCCAGGCCGGAAGTAGAACTCCTGCGGACAGGGCGAGCCGGTCCGTGAGATTGATCTCGACGGAAGGCTGGATCCCGATCAGGTTGAAGTTCGTGGGATGGGTGTTGACCGGAAGACCGTCTACGGAAAACGGAAGCTCGGACAACCCGACCATTTCCAGGAGGAATCCCAACCCTCGGTTTTCGTCGACTACGTCCTCGACGGCCATCCGGTACTGGATCAGGTCTCCGAACTGGGCAAAAAACTTCGGGTTGGCCGCCGTAACCGATTCGATGCCGGGAAAGCTGTAGGTATAGTACAACCCTCCGTAGAACCGGAGCGGCCGGATATTCTTCCTGAGAAGCAGGGTTCCTGTCAGGGAAGGACTTCCGAAATGGGTGGCGGGGAGAACCGAAATGGGAGGAAGCCCTCCCTTTGGAACGGGCGTTCCAAGCCAGGAAGTGGTCGGGAGAGTGACGAAGAAGAAGGTCGCGAAGGATGGGCGCGCCGAGTTCGGGTTCTGGATGATCCAGCGGTGCTTGATGCCCAGCGTGAAATCGTTCAGCCCCCATCCGTCGAGGGGAGAGCCGCCGATCGAGGAGAAGGTTCCGATGAGCGACGGAAGGACGGCCAGTTCCGTGTTCGCTCCCAGGCCGAAATACATGGCCTCCAGTGCGAGCATCTGGGTTTCATAGAATCCCGGCGGCAGTGCCGTGATGCCCCCGCTGTCGGTATACTGGGCCTGGGTGAAGCGGGTGTAGAAGAAGAAGCGGGCGTTGAAGACTCCCTCCGGGAGGGTGTCGGCGTAGGAGACGAGGTCCGGACCGGCCGTCAGGGGATTCCAGGAATGCTTGTAGGCGGCGAGGGCGTCCGGTCCGTTGAGGGAGAGGGACTCCTCCGGTCCTGCTCCTCCTTTCGCGGGGGGGGCCGAGGACGTCCCCGCTTCGGCGGCTGGGGCCCCCGTCGGTCCTCCGGTACCCGCCAGGGCCGTCCCCGCAAGACTGGCAAGGAGGACCCCACAAAATGCGACCGCTCCGATAAGAAATTTTTTCTTTTCCGTTGTCAGGGAATGTTTGTTCATCCATCTGACCCCGATTCGTCGGCCGGATTCAGTCCGGGATGGGTCTCCTCCGAACCGGTCGCCACCCAGAGCCCCGACAAGCCAAGGAGGACCGCCGTCGTCCAGAAGGCGATCTCCGTCTCCTTTTCCCATTGGGCGAGAAGGCCCAGAAGGACAGCCCCGACTGCATATCCCGTGTCGCGCCAGTAGCGGTAGGTGCCCAGGGCCCGTCCGCGCCAGGCGGGAGGAGAAATGTCCGCGACCGCGGCCACGAGAGTGGGGTAGAGAAGGGCCATGCCGATCCCCATGACGCAGGCGAAGAATCCCCAGAGAAACACGTTCCGGGACAAGACGATGCCGGCGATCCCGCCGCCCAGGCACCAGAGCCCTCCGACGATGGGCTTCTTTCTCCCGACGATGTCGGAGAGATGCCCCGTTGCCGTCTGGGCGATCCCCCATGTCATGGCATAGAGGCCGGTCAGCCATCCGATTTCGGTGAGGGACAGTCCCCGACTCCGGAAAAAGACGGGAAAAAGTCCCCAGACCAGGGTGTCCGCGATCTTGTTGGCAATGCCCGCTTGGGATAGGGCCCGGAAGGTGGGATGGCGGAAGGAGACCAGGAGAAAGATTTCTTTGGCCCCGGGGTGGTCCGGAACGCCCCGAGGGAATCGCGGCCGGGGGCCGGAAAAGCTCCCCTCTTTGTGTTCGTCGTGCTCCGCCCGAGCCCAGGGAAGCGTCTCCCGGACGAAGAGAACGGCCATAGCCAGGGCGGCCAGGACGACGGTCAGGCCAAAGCCGAAAAGGGCCGGCCGGGGGCCGAACCGGACGGACAGGTAGCCGGTGGCGACTCCCGCTACGCCCATGGCGAGGTATCCGGCGCTTTCGTTCGCGCCGGTCGCCAGTCCCCGCTCCTGGGGCCGGGTGATGTCCAGCTTGCTCGTCACGGTCATGGACCAGGCGAACCCCTGGTTGATCCCCAGGAAGAGATTGGCCGCCACGATCCACCACCAGTTGCGGGCCTCGAGAATGAGGAAGGGGATGGGAAGTCCGGCGAGCCATCCCGCCACCAGGACGCGCTTTCGCCCGAACCGGTCGGCCAGGCTTCCGGCGACAAAGTTCAGCATTCCCTTGACCAGGCCGAAAGAAAGCACGAAGGAGAGAAGAAACAGAAAGGAGCCCTTTGCCACGCCAAACTCCCCCGACAGCGCGGGAAGGACGGTTCGCTCCATTCCGATGACGAGGCCCACGAAAAAGACCTGGAGGATCTGGTGGAGGAACTGGCCCCGGTTGATCCGGATTCCCCGGCGGTAGGGGGGGGCGAATTGCGGAGTCACGCTCCCTCTTTCCGCTCCCGGGAGAAGGGCAGGATCTCCGTCAGGCTCTTTCGTTTTTCGGAGTCGGTCTCCATCTGGTCGAGGATGATCTGGCGAATGAGGTCGCAGACCTCGAGCACTTTGGGACTGGTCACCCGATACCGGCAGGAGGTCCCGGCCTTTTCGCAATAAACCAGGGCGCGGGCCTTCAGCACATTGAGATGCTGGGAGACGTTGGCCTTCGAGAGCCCGGTCAGTTCGGCCAGCTCGCCCGAGCCCCGCTCCCCCCACCCGATGTGGCTGATGATCTCGAGGCGCTTGGGATGCGACAGGGCCGAAAACATTTCGGCGACAAGAATGAAGCGAGCAGTATCCATACGGGGATGTGTCCTCCTTAAAGGGAACCGGATGCCGGTTGGTGTCCAAGATTGATCGCGACAATCCTCTCGAATCCGGCGGGTTTGTCGGGAATGTCGGCCGTCAGGTGGGCGATGAATTTCTTTCGGTCTCCAAGGGTCAGAAAGGGGTTGAATCGCTTCTCGAACCCGATCGTCGAGGAGGGTTTTCCGGAGATCCCGGCGGCGCAGACGCTTCCCGAGGTGTGACCTGGATAGATCTCGACTTCGTCGGGAAGAGCCAAAAGTCTTTTGTGAAGGCTGTCGAAGATCTGCCCCGCCATCGCTTCCGGCGCTCCTCCGAAATCCGGCCGGCCGACCGAACCGACGAAAAGGGTGTCCCCCGTCAGGACGAACCAGGGGGCTTCCCCTCGTCTCAGATCGGAGACCAGAAGACAGAGGCTGTCGGGGGTATGGCCGGGGGTGTGAAGAATCCGGGTCAGGACATTCCCCGTCTGGAGGATTTCGTCATCCTTCAGGGGGCGGAAAGGATATCGCACATGCCTCTGCGCGCTTTCGTGAAGTCCGTAGGAGGCCCCTGTCATCTCGGCCAACCTTCGTCCTCCCGAGAGGTGGTCAGCATGGACATGCGTCTCGATGACCCAAGCCAGCCGGACCTCCGCCTTTTCGGCCTCATGCAGGAACCACTCTTCATCCCCTTCCACGACATCCACCGCCACCGCCTGTCCGAGACCGCCGCACCCGTAGAAATAGGAGAGCGTCGCTTCCTTTGTCGAGCGTTGTTTGAAGAACATCTCGGAAACTCCGTTTATTTAGAAGTTAATAAAGTTTGAAATTAATAAAATTTTGATCTAATGTAATCGTGAGCTCGATCTCCTGTCAAGGCGAAAGAGAATGGACCGGTTTTTCAAGAACGGGAACGGGACCTATGGACCCGGAAAGCCGTTTCCGGAAACCGGCAGGCGGTCTGTCGGCAAAGGGAGGATCCGATGAATCACGTCAACGAAAAAGCATTGGGAAAAACCATCGAAATGTTTTCGAAAGAACCGGATAAAGCGGTCAAGGAATTTTCCGTCGAAGGAGAATGGATCCTGGAGGAGGGAGCTCCCCAGTTCAGAGCCCGGATTCCCATCGAGAAGGGGGAAGCGACCCTCTCGATGGACAACCCGACTCCCATGGGAGGTTCGGGAAGTGCCCCGAATCCTCTCCAGTATTGCCTTTTCGGTCTGGCTTCCTGTTTCGCGTCGACCTACATGATGGTCGCGACGCAGAAAGGGGTGGCCATCGACCGGCTTTCGGTCCGGGTGGAAAACCGGGTGGATATGACTCGTCCGCTGGGGTTGTCGGATAACCCTCTGACCGAAGGGGTCCGGATCCTTCTCCGGGTGACAAGCGAAGCCAAAGAGGCGGTTCTTCGGGAGATCGAAGAACTCTCCCGGAAGTCCTGCCCGGCGGTCTACTGCCTGACCCAGCCAATTCCGCTCACGGTCGAGGTCGATGCGGGGCGATCATAAGCTGTCCCCCTGAAGAATGAAACTTTCAATAAGGAGGTTCCCTTGAATACAGCGGACAAAAGAACTCCCAACGGAGTGGATCTTGAAAAGTTGACCGGGACGGTCGAAGCGGTCAAAGCCTCTCCCGCTCTGGCCCGATTTACCTTTCGGGCCCATAACCGGTGGGTTGGCGGGGCTCATTCAAAAACGACAATCCAGGGGTTTTACGGAACGGGGAAAGAAGATACTTCCCGAAAGGTTCCTTTTGTTCTGGAAGGCGATGAACCGCCGGTCCTTCTTGGAGACGATGCCGGGCCTAACGCCGTGGAAGCCGTTCTTCACGCATTGGCGTCTTGTCTGGTTGTCGGCTTTGTTTACAATGCCGCGGCCCGCGGAATCGGAATCGATTCTCTGGAGCTCGATCTGGAAGGTGATCTTGACCTGCAGGGATTTCTGGGACTCTCAAAAAGCGTCCGTCCGGGATACGAAGGGATCCGGGTGGTCTGCCGGGTCGGGAGCAAAGCGTCGGATCAAGAGCTTCAGAAGTTATGGGCGGAGGCACAAAACATTTCCCCTGTTCTGGATATCGTCAGAAACCCGGTGCCGGTCTCTTTAGAAATCCAAAAGATCTCCTGAACGGTCCTTTAATGAAGATTTCGTGGCCAAATCGGCAACGAAGGAGGGTAAAAATGGAAAAGAAAGAACAGAAATCTCCGGAATCCAGCAAAAACAGGCCGGAGAAGCGGAGGGGGAAACGCCGATGGAGATGGGGATGGGAATGATGAAAAAGATGATGGCCCGCATGGGGCCAGGGGGCAATGCTCCCATGGGTGGCAAGATGGGAGAGGAAGAAGGGCCGGAGGAGGGTCGCCCGTCACCGCCCATGGGGCGGATGATGGAGATGTGCGAGAAGATGCTGTCTTCCATGGACAGAACGACCTCGCTCGCCGCCTTTGCCACACCGGAACTCCAGGAGATGTTCCGGGAATGGATGGAGAGCCTGGAAGCCAAAGCCTTGGGGATCCTGGAAAACCAGCCCGAAACAGATTCGAGATCCCTCGCTTCGGCGCTCGGCGTCGGAGAGGAAAGCGCCATTCATATCGCCGCGCGCCTGGCTCTTGGAAAAAAAGCCGTCCTTCTTCTCCGCGCGTCCAGGACGGTTCCGGAGAAATGAGTTCGCTTCCCCCTTGCTCGAAGTGGCGGCAGCAGGAGACTTTCCAAGAAGCTTCCCCATAGTGGACAGGCGCATTCCCCGCTCCGGGAATGGCGAGGAAAACTTGCAAAAAGGAGTGATGTCATGGAAAACACTCTCCAGGGGGCCGTCCCCCATGCCGGAACGGGTTCCACTTGGATCCGTTCCCTGATCGATCCCTCCCTGAGCCATCTTCATCATGGCCCCGGGATCCTTCTGGTCGCCCTCCTGGTCGCGGCCGGAGTTCTCGGGACGGCGGGGTGTCCGTTCACGATTCCGACCTTACTGGGGATCGCGGGCCTGGCGGGAGCCGGCGATGCAGATGCCTCCGCCAAAAAAAGGGGGCGCGTCCTTGGGGTGTCCTTTGCGGCAGGAATGTGGCTGGGCATGATTCTTCTGGGAGCTCTGGCCGGGAGAGAGTTGGCCCTTATCTCCGGTCCGGCCCGGGGGATCTGGAGCCTAGCGATGGCAGCCCTGGCTCTTTTTCTGGGGTTTCTGATCTTAGGGAGACGGGGGAGCGGATTTCCGGTCCTTTCTCAGGGGAATCCCTTACGGACCGCTCTCTCCCGCATCCCCGTGATCCCGGCGGCTTTTCTCGTGGGACTGTTCTACAGTGCGGGGGCGCCCCTCGTCTCCCTCCTGTTCGTGGCTGGCCTCGGGATCGCGAAGATGACTCCGGAGTTCGGGGCCTTGCTGGGCCTTGCCTTCGGACTGGGGAGAAGTCTTCCCTTTCTCCTGGCGGGGGTGGCCTCGGACGCCCTTGCGGGGGCGGGGTGCCGGATCGGGGGGAACCGGTGGCTTCGCGTGACGGGAGGCTCCCTCATGTTTCTCGTATCAGGATACTATCTCTGGCTTTCGAAACCGTATTTGTAATCTCTCCGGGTGTGAAGTTCTGGAGAGCCTGATTGAGGAGGGCAGCCGATGTCCTGGGGCAACGCGATGGGGGCGGGGATGGCATGGATGTGGATTTTTCCCGTGCTGTTCCTCATGGGCCTGGCCCTTTTTTCCGGGATGTTCTTGAGGGGGATGCGAGGATCTCCGTGCGGGCGGCCCCCGGATGAAGAAAGGCGAAGAGCCGATTCAATATCCGAGGAAACGCCGAAGGAGATCCTGGACCGACGTTACGCCCGGGGAGAAATTACCCGGGAACAATATCTCGAAATGCGGAAGGATCTGGAATGAGGGGATTCTTTGATCCCCAAACCCCGAGGGGCGCCAATCGGCCCATCTATCTCGACTACAATGCCACGACTCCGGTGGCCCCGGAGGTCGTATCGGCCATGATGCCCTGGTTGTCAGAGAGTTTCGGGAATCCCTCGTCCGATCACCTTTTCGGGAGGGACGCCCGACAGCAGGTGGAGACAGCGCGTGAGGAAGTGGCGGCTCTGATCGGGGCGGAACCGGACGAGATTGTGTTTACGGGAAGCGCGACCGAGGCCAATAATCTGGCTATTCTGGGAATTGTGAAGGCGATGAAGAGCGAAAGAAAAGAGGGACTTCTGGTGACTTCGGCCATCGAGCACCCGTCGGTGCTGGGGCCCTTCGGCTGTCTCGGGGAAAAAGGTTGGAGAAGGCAGATTCTTCCTGTCGACTCCTCCGGCCGGGTCGACCTCGGATCTGCCGAAAGAATTATCGGGCCGGAGACGGTCTTCGTCAGCCTCATGCAGGCCAACAACGAAACCGGAGCGATCCAGCCCGTCCGGGCCATCGCCGATCTTGCCCATGCCCGGGGAGCGTGGGTCCATGTCGATGCCTCCCAGGCGACCGGCAAGGTTCCCGTCGATAGGAAGGCTCTCGGTGCGGATCTTCTGACCCTGGCCGGCCACAAGTTCTATGCCCCGAAGGGGATCGGAGTCCTGGTCATCCGTCGGGGAACCCCGCTTCGGCGAATCATGGCCGGCGGAGGGCAGGAAAGGAACTTGCGGCCCGGCACCGAAAACGTCCCCGCCATCGCGGCACTGGGAACGGCCTCTCGGCTGGCGCGTGAACACCTCGGCAGGGAGCGGGTCCGGATGGAAGAACTCCGCGACAGGCTTCACGGGAGGCTGGCGAAGGGCATCCCCGGACTTCTTCTCAACGGCCCTCCCGCCGACCGGCTTCCGAACACCCTCAATCTTTCCTTCCCGAAGGTAAAGGGACGGGATCTTCTGGCCGCCGTTCCCCATATTGCGGCATCCACGGGAAGCGCCTGTCACGGAGGCAACCAGGAAATCAGCTCCGTGCTTCGGGCCATGGGTCTGGATCCTGAAAGGGCGTGGGGGGCGGTCAGGCTTTCCCTCGGCCGGTTCACCACTCTCCCCGAGGTCGACCGGGCCTCAAACGACCTGATCGCCGCCTGGAAACGCTTGGTCTCCTGATGGATCCCGCCGCCTCCTACGACTCTTGGTACGATTCCCCCCGCGGCCGATGGATCGGAGAAACGGAATACCGTCTGATCTCCCGTCAGCTCCGCCCTCTTCCTGGAGAGATCGTCCTTGATGCGGGATGCGGGACAGGATGGTTCTCCCGCCGCTTCAATCTCGAGGGGATCCACGTCGTAGGTCTCGATAAAAACCTCAACTGGCTTCATTTTGCCGACTCTCACAGTCCCGCCTCCCTTCGATG